>JBKJSU010000447.1:0-2734 GCA_046594415.1 Casimicrobiaceae bacterium
CCGCCGATCGCATCGGCGCCGTAAAGGCTCGACGCCGGGCCGCGCAGGATCTCGATGCGCTCGATCTGGTCGAGCGGCATCGCCTCGAGCGCCGTGGCCCCGACGGACGACGAGCCGATGCGCAGGCCATCGACCAGCACCAATGTCTGACCGGCATACGCGCCAAGCAGGAATACGCCCGACGTGGCGCCGGGGCCGCCGATGATCGTGACTTCGACGCCAGGTTGCCGTTGCAACAACTGCGGCAGGCTTTGCGCGCCGCTGCGCTGGATCTCCGCGCCGCTGATCACCGTCAGGTCGGCCAGCAGTTCGGCAATCGGCTGCGGGCTGTGCGCCGCCGTGACGACCACGGGTTCGAGTGTCGTGGGCGCCGCCGGTTGGGCGGCAGCGTAGATGCCGGAAAACGTGGCGGTGACGCACACCACCGCACGCAGCGATGACGAAAGAGACCGGACGGGCAGGCGGGAACGAGACAACGAGGGGATCGACATGAACAACACTCCGCGTAGCGCCGTGCATCCCCGCACGGCAGTGGACGACAGGAACAACGCGAAAGTGGAGTTGCGCACGGACGGCGCACTGGAAGCAGGCACACGATAAAGCCGCGCGCGACTGCCCGACAGGGTCGGCAGACCGTGCGCAGCGCCACCCGCGCTGCGGTCTCCGCTGGCAACGCCACATTGAGGGCGATGCCACCGGGGCGCAGGCCGGTCTCCGGACTCGCCGTGCGGACCACTCGCCTTCCCGCCGCGACGTGCGGCAGTGGCATATAAGAGCGGCCCTCGAAGGGCTTACCGTTGCGGGGGCAGTCGCGGAATTCGCACCCATTGCTGCGTGCGGCACCGCGTTCCCGTTTCACCCGCCGCGAAGGGATTCGCGGCAGACACCTGCGGGGCCAATTGTACGTAAATCGGCCCGGGCCGTGTGGCCGCCGCCATGCAAGCGACCAGAGGCGGGCCGCCAATCCGACCGCCTGCTATCATTCCGTCCCGCAGACGACAAGGTCTCCCACGGCATAAACGCCGGTTCCGGAGCCCTTTCGAACCAGTGACCAAGAAGCTGTACATACGCACCTTCGGGTGCCAGATGAACGAGTACGACTCGGACAAGATGGCCGACGTGCTCCATGCGGCCGAAGGCCTCACGCTGTCGCAGAGCCCCGAGGACGCGGACGTGATCCTGTTCAATACCTGCTCGGTGCGTGAACGGGCGCAGGAACGCGTGTTCCACGACCTGGGCCGCGTGCGCGAGTTGAAGCTCGCCAACCCCGATCTCATGATCGGCGTGGGCGGATGCGTGGCATCGCAGGAAGGCAGCACGATCCAGCAACGCGCACCCTACGTCGATGTCGTGTTCGGACCCCAGACGCTGCACCGCCTGCCGCAGTTGCTGGCGCAGCGGCGGGCCACCGGGCAACCGCAGCTCGACATCAGCTTCCCGGAAATCGAAAAGTTCGATCACCTGCCGCCGCCGCGCGTCGACGGTCCCGCCGCCTTCGTGTCGATCATGGAAGGCTGCAGCAAATATTGCTCGTTCTGCGTGGTGCCTTATACGCGGGGCGAGGAAGTATCGCGCCCGTTCGACGACGTGCTGACCGAAGTGGCCGACCTGGCCGACCAGGGCGTGCGGGAGATCACGCTGCTGGGACAGAACGTCAATGCGTACCGCGGACCCATGGGCGCAGGCGCCGGCATCGCCGATCTCGCGACGCTGCTCGAAACCGTTGCGGAAATTCCCGGCGTTGAGCGCATCCGCTTCACCACGTCGCACCCGAAGGAAATGTCGGCGCGCCTCATCGACGTGTTCGCCACTCTGGGCAAGCTCGCCGATCACCTGCACCTGCCGGTGCAGTCCGGCTCCGATCGGGTGCTGGCCGCCATGAAGCGCGGCTACACCACGCTCGAATACAAGGCGATCGTGCGCAAGTTGCGCGCGCGCCGTCCCACGCTTTCGATCACCTCGGATTTCATCGTCGGCTTTCCCGGCGAGACCGCTGCCGATTTCGCACAGACGATGCGCCTGGTCGAGGCGGTGGGCTTCGACGGCGCCTACAGTTTTCTCTACAGCAGCCGGCCTGGCACACCCGCGGCCAACCTGCCCGACATCGTGCCGCAGGATGTCGGTGAAGCGCGACTCGCGCAACTGCAAACGCTGCTGGACGCCCAGTACAAGGAACGCAGCGCCGCGATGGTCGGCGCGCGCGAGCACGTGCTGGTGACCGGTCGCGCGGCCAAAGACGCGCAGGAACTTGCCGCGCGCACCACCAACAATCGCGTCGTCAATTTCGCGGGCACGCCCGATCTCATCGGCAGGCTCATCGACGTCACGATCACGAAGGCACAGGCCCACTCGTTGCGCGGGGAGCTCGCGTGCTGACGCGCCCCCGCACCGCCATGCGACACCCGAAGGCAATCGCCTACAGGAGCACCACCATGTCCAACTTTTCCCGCGCCACCCTCGCCAGCGTCGCCGCGCTGGCGCTGGCCGCATGCGCGACCGTGAACGAGCCGGCCACGCCGACGGCCGCCCCGGTCGCAGCGACGACCACGCCCGCCACGCCATCGGCGGCGCCTGTGGCCGCCGGTGCGCCCGCGGCAATGACCACCCCGGCGGTCATCCCGTCGGCCTCCGCGATCGCCAATGCGCAACGCCTGGCCGGCGCCCCCGGCAGCGCGACCGCCGCGCCGCCGGTGCCGGCCCCCGCGCCCGGCGCACTGCGCAGTTTTGCCGACGT
>JBKJSU010000530.1:0-4275 GCA_046594415.1 Casimicrobiaceae bacterium
GCCCTTCACCGACGAAAAGCACATCTTCGCCAACCTCGGCGACGGCACCTACTATCACAGCGGCATCCTCGCCATTCGCGCGGCCGTGGCGGCCGGTGTCAACATCACGTACAAGATCCTCTACAACGACGCCGTGGCCATGACGGGGGGCCAGCCCTTCGACGGCCCGCTATCGCCCGGCGACATCGCGAAGCAGGTGGCGGCCGAAGGTGTTACGCGCATCATCGTCGTCAGCGACGAGCCGGACAAGTATCCGCACGGCTACTACAGCAGCGACATCCGCGTCCACCATCGCGACGAGCTCGATGCCGTGCAGCGCGAGCTGCGCGACATTCCCGGCTGCACGGTGCTGCTGTACGACCAGACCTGTGCCGCGGAAAAGCGCCGGCGCCGGAAGCGCGGCACGTTTCCCGACCCCAACAAGCGTGTGATCATCAACGAGCTGGTCTGCGAAGGCTGCGGCGACTGCGGCGTGCAATCCAATTGCGTCGCGGTGGCCCCCGTCGACAGCGAGTTCGGCCGCAAGCGCACGATCGACCAATCGTCGTGCAACAAGGACTTTTCTTGCGTGAAGGGCTTCTGCCCGTCCTTCGTCACCGTCGAAGGCGGCAGCTTGCGCAAGCCGAAAAAGGCCGAGGGTGGCGACTTTTCGTCGCTGCCCGCGCCCACGCTGCCCCGCGCGACCGACCCGTACAGCATCCTGGTGACCGGCATCGGCGGTACCGGCGTGGTGACGATCGGCGCACTGCTCGGCATGGCCGCGCACCTCGAAGGCAAAGGCTGCAGCGTGCTGGACATGACGGGGCTCGCGCAGAAGAACGGCGCGGTCGTTTCGCATGTGCGGATTGCCGACACGCCGGAGAAACTGTTTGCCACGCGTATCGCCGCCGGCGAAGCGTCGTTGGTGCTGGCCTGCGACATCCTCACCAGCGTGAGTTATGAAGCACTGGCCAAGATGCAGAAAGGTGTCACCAAGGCGCTGGTGAACACCGCGCTGGTGATGCCCGCGCAATTCACGCGCGAACCCGATCTCAAGTTTCCGCTGGGCACGATGGAACAGGAGATCAAGGACAGCGTCGGCGCCGGTGACGCCGAATTCCTCGATGCGTCCAAACTTGCAACGGGACTGATGGGTGACTCGATCGCCACCAATCTCTTCATGGTTGGTTACGCGTATCAGCGCGGACTGATCCCGCTCTCGGCAGCGGCCATCCTCAGGGCCATCGAGCTGAACGCGCAGGCGGTCGAGTCCAACACGCGCAGCTTCAACTGGGGCCGCCTGGCCGCGGTGGATCCGGCGAAGGTGGCGGCCGCGGCGGTGCCCGCGTCGATGCGGCCCGACTCGCAGCGGCTGTCCCAGTCGGTCAAAGAAGTGATCGAGCGGCGCGTGGAATTTCTCACCGCCTATCAGGACGCTGCCTACGCACAGCGCTACCGCGATCTCGTGGAAAAAGTGCGTGCCGTCGAAGGCAAGGTGATGCCGGGGCTGGACGAGCTGACCGAAGCCGTGGCGCGCTACTACTTCAAGCTGCTGGCCATCAAGGACGAGTACGAAGTGGCGCGCCTCTACGCCGAATCGGACTTCACGCAACGCGTGGCCGCGCAGTTTGAAGGCGACTACAAGCTCACGTTCCATCTCGCGCCGCCGGTGTTCAACAAGCCCGACCCGCGCACCGGCGAGCCGTCCAAGACCGTCTACGGGCCGTGGATGATGAAGGCCTTCGGCGTGCTGGCCAAGTTGCGCAAGTATCGCGGTACCGCGCTCGACCTCTTCGGCAAGTCCGCGGAACGCAAGTTCGAACGCGCGCTGATCGGCGAGTACGAGACCGTCGTGGCTGAAATCCTGGGCAAGCTCACGCCGCAGAATCACGCTACCGCGGTGGAACTGGCCTCGGTGCCCGAGCACATCCGCGGCTATGGGCATGTGCGGCAGGCGCACATCCAGGTGGCGAAGAAGCGCGAAAGCGTGCTGCTGGCGGCGTTCCGCTCGCCGGAGCCGGCGGCGAAGCCGGTGGTGGTGCGCATCACCGCCTGACGCGTCCACCAAGTAAAATCGTCGTCGGGGTTCGTGCCTGCGGGCACGGACATCCGCTGCCCATGCCCGACACCAACGCCACGCTCCGCGATCTGTTCAGTGCAGCACGGGCCTGGTTTGCCGCGGAAGGATGGACGCCGTTCACCTTCCAGGAGGACGTCTGGCGCGCCTATGCCGATGGCCCGTCCGGCCTCATCGACGCGCCCACCGGCATGGGCAAGACCTACGCGGCGCTGATGGGTCCGCTGGCGCTGGGACCCGCGGGCCACACCGCTGCGCCCCCGCCGCTGACGCTGCTATGGATCACGCCGCTGCGAGCGCTGGCGGCCGACACCACGCTGGCCCTCACGCGCGCCACGACAGCGCTGCGCCCGCATTGGACCGTGGGACTGCGCACCGGTGACACGCCGTCCGGCGAGCGCGCGCGGCAGGATCGCCGCCAGCCGACCATCCTGGTGACCACGCCGGAGAGCCTCACGCTGCTGCTGTCGCGGGCCGATTGGCGCGAGCGCATGGCGCATGTCGAATCGGTGGTCGTCGATGAATGGCACGAATTGCTGGGCTCCAAGCGCGGTGTGCAGGTGGAACTGGCGTTGGCGCGTCTGCGCCATCGGTGCCCGCGACTGCGCGCGTGGGCGCTCTCCGCCACGCTGGCCAACCTCGACGAGGCGCTGGCCTGCCTCGTCGGAATCGAACCGTCCGGACCAACACTGCAGGTACGCGGCCTCGACACCAAGGTCATCGAAATTGCCACCGCGCATCCGCCCACCATCGAGCGCTTTCCTTGGGCGGGCCACATCGGCACGCGGCTGTTGCCGGAAGTGATCCGCGCGCTGGAGCGCGCCAAGACCACGCTGATCTTCACCAACGTGCGCTCCAGCGCCGAAATCTGGTACCAGGCGTTGCTGGAAGCGCGCCCCGATTGGGCCGGCACCATCGCGCTGCATCACGGCTCGCTCGACCGCGACGTGCGGCAATGGGTGGAGGACGCCGTGCGCGACCGCAAGCTGCGCGCGGTGGTTTGTACGTCGAGCCTCGATCTGGGGGTCGACTTCGCGCCCGTCGACCAGGTGCTGCAGATCGGCAGCCCCAAAGGCGTGGGCCGCCTGCTGCAGCGCGCCGGACGCAGCGGCCATCGCCCCGGCGAGGTGTCGCGTGTCCTGGTCGTTCCCACGCAGGCGCTTGAACTGGTCGAAGCGGCCGCCGCGCGCGCCGCGGCCGCGGAGCGCAAGGTGGAGGCGCGCACGCCCATCGAAGGCGCGCTCGATGTGCTGGTCCAGCATCTCGTCACCTGCGCGCTGGGGGGCGGCTTTGTGCCGGATGATCTGCTGCGCGAATTGCGCACGACCCATGCGTACCGCGACGTCACCGGCGACGAGTGGCAATGGGCGCTCGACTTTGTCGTGCATGGCGGCGCCAGCCTCAATGCGTATCCCGAGTACCGCCGCGTCGTGATCGGCGCCGATGGCCGCGCCACCGTGCCGGAACGCCGCATCGCGCAGCGGCACCGGCAATCGATCGGTACCATCGTTGCGGATGCCAGTATCAACGTGCAGATGCGCAACGGCAGGAAGCTGGGACACGTTGAGGAATCTTTCATTGCGCACCTGCGTCCCGGCGACTGCTTCGTGTTCGCCGGGCGCCGGTTGCAGTTCATCCGTGTGCGCGAGATGACGGCGTGGGTGAAGCCGGCCGCGGCCAAGTCCGCGGTCATCACCCGTTGGGCGGGATCGAAGATGGCGTTGTCCACACTGCTGGCCGACCGCACGCGCGCGCTGATCGCGGACGCCGGCCGCGGCGTGTTCGATTCTCCGGAACTGCGGTTGATGCGCCCGTTGCTGGCGTTGCAGCAGCGCTGGTCGGCGCTGCCCGGCAACGGCGAATGGCTGATCGAGAAGCTTTCACAGCGCGACGGTCATTACCTCTTCTTCTATCCGTTTGAAGGGCGGCTTGCGCATCTGGGACTTGCCACGCTTTTCTCGTATCGGCTGGGGCTGATCACGCCAGGCACCTTCAGCATCACTATCAACGACTACGGCTTCGCGCTGCAGTCGCCGCAGCCCATCACGCTGGGGCTGGGCGAACTCGGCCGGCTGCTGGCGGCGCCCGATGTCGAACGCGACATCGTCGCGGGTTTGAACGCTGCAGAACTGGGACGCCGGCAATTCCGCGAAATTGCGCGCGTGGCCGGATTGATCTTCCAGGGCTTTCCCGGACAGAATCATTCAAGCCGCCAGCTG
>JBKJSU010000087.1:0-3400 GCA_046594415.1 Casimicrobiaceae bacterium
CTGCAGTTTCAGCAGATCCACCTGCAGCCCATATTTCTGACCCTCGTAGCTCTTGCGCGACAGCAGGTTGCAGTAGGGATAGCCGCCGCTGCGCCAGTCGTCGGCCAACTGCTCGTCCGCGTTGACCGTGGATTTTTCATCGAGGTGCCGGTACCGGTTGAGCAGCGCCCGCGCCAATGCCTGCGCGTCCTCCGGCGAACGCTTCGCCAGCATTGCGTCGAGCGAGTCGAGATCGGCTTCCGCGGTGGATGCGATGCGATCGCTGACGACGAGTTCCGCAACGGCGGCGGGGGAACGTTGCACGGGGGGCCGGCGAGTGGCGGTCTTGCGCTCGGGCTTCGGCGCCGCGGGTCGCTTGCCGCGGGCAGCAGTTGTGGAGGGCTTGCGGATGGCCATCGTGATAGTGCGTCGCGGATGCGAAAAGGGCGTGGTCGAACTATTTCGAGGACGGCAATTTCCCAACCACGCCCTCAACGTAATAGTCCATCTTGGAAAGCTCCGCATCATTCAACGTCTTGCCCGCCGCCAGGATCTCCTTGCCCGTGTTGTCCTTCATCGGGCCAGTGAACGGATTGAGCTTGCCGGCGGCGATCTCGCCTTCCGCCTTCTTCACCATGGCCTGGACATCGGCAGGCACCACCTTGTTGTACGGCGCCATCTTGATCATGCCGTCCTTGATGCCGCCCCAGACGTTGTCCTGCTGCCACTTGCCATCGACCACCGACTGCGCCACCTTGGTGTAGTAGTTGCCCCAGTGATGGGTGACGGCCGTCAGCTGCGCATTGGGACCGTACTTCGACATGTCGGAGTGATAGCCGATCGCATAGACCTTTTTCGCTTCGGCCGTTTGCACGGCGGCGGTGGAGTCGGTGTGGTGCGTCAGCACGTCGGCCTGCTGCGAGATCAGCGTGTTGGCGGCTTCGGATTCCTTGCCCGGATCGAACCACGAGTTGACCCAGATCACCTTCACTTCCGCCTTGGGATTGACGCTGCGCATGCCGCGCGCAAAGGCGTTGATGCCCATCACCACTTCGGGGATCGGGAAGGCGGCGATGTAGCCGGCGACGTTGGTCTTGCTCATCTTGCCTGCCACGATGCCGGCGAGATAACGGCCTTCGTAGAAGCGCGCGTTGTAGATGCCGACGTTCTTGGCGGTCTTGTAGCCGGTGGCGTGCTCGAAGTTGACCTTGGGGAATGTGCCCGCGACCTTGATCGTGGGATTCATGTAGCCGAAGGACGTCGTGAAGATCAGGTTGTGGCCGGTGGCGGCAAGCTCGCGGATTACGCGCTCGGCATCCGCTCCCTCAGGCACGTTTTCGATGTACTTGGTGGTGACCTTGGCGCCCAGCGCCTTTTCCATTTCCTTGCGGCCGGTGTCGTGCTGGAACGTCCAGCCGGCATCGCCGATGGGGCTGACGTAGACGAAGCCGATCTTCAACGGCTCGCCAGCCTTGGTCTGCGCGCTGGCGGGCACGGCAATTGCAACGGCGCCGGCGGCGAGCAGGGCCAGCATGGTGCGGCGGGTGATACGGGTCATGGCGGTCTCCTGGAGCGGGGTCTGGGTAGGCAAAGGGCTGCGGTGGGACGCGAAATCGGGATGAATTCTACGCTGTTGCCAGGTAGTTTTAACCGAAGGGGTGGAACGACTTGCCGAGCGACGCCGGCGCATTGAGCTTGATGGCGGTGGCGTCGCGCGAAATGACGGCCAGCACGACGATCGTGGCGATATACGGCAGCATCGACAGGTATTGCGACGGAATGTCGACGCCCAGCCCCTGCGCCTGGAACTGCGCGAGCGTGACCCCGCCGAAAAGGTAGGCGCCCGCCAGCACGCGCCAGGGCTTCCACGTGGCAAATACGACCAGCGCCAGCGCAATCCAGCCGCGCCCGGCCGTCATGCCTTCCGTCCACGACGGGTTGTAGACCAGCGACAGGTAGGCACCGGCGATGCCGGCGCAGGCGCCGCCGAACATCACGGCCAGGTAGCGGATGCGGATCACCGGATAGCCGATCGCGTGCGCGGACTGCGGCGACTCGCCGACGGCACGCAGGATCAGGCCCGCGCGCGAGTGGAACAGGAACCACTGGATCAGCACGAACAACACGATTGACAGGTACACGAGCGGGCTGTGGCCGAACAGCATCTTGCCGACCACCGGCAGGTCGGACAACCCGGGCACCGCCAGCGCCTTGATCGGCTCGATCACCACGCTGACGTATCCGAGGCCGATGAATGCCGACAGGCCGATACCGAAGAGCGACAGCGCGAGACCCGAGGCCACCTGATTGGCCTGCAGCGTCAACGTGACGAAGGCGAAGATCAGCGACAATGCCGCCCCCGCGCCCATGCCCGCGAGCACGCCCAGCCACGGCGACTTGGTGGTGGCCGCCACGATGAACGAGACCACCGCGCCGACGAGCATCATCCCTTCTACGCCGAGATTGAGCACGCCGGCCTTTTCGGTGACCAGTTCGCCGAGCGCCGCGTAAACGAGCGGCGTGCCGGCCGCCAGCGTCAGGATCAGCAGTTGCGCGAAGGTGTCCATCAGGCGGGCTTGGCGACGACGGGCGCGGTACGGATCACGCGCAACCGGTAGTGGATGAACACATCGGCCGCCAGCAGGAAGAACAGCAGCGTACCCTGGAACAGCCCTGTCACCGACGACGGCAGCGCGAGGCGCATCTGCGCCGCTTCGCCCCCGAGATACAGCAGCGACATCAGCAGGCTGGCGAAAAAGATGCCCACCGGATGCAGCCGCCCGACGAAGGCCACGATGATCGCGGCAAAGCCGTAGCCGGGCGAGACGATCGGCAACAGCTGGCCGATGGGTCCAGCCACTTCGCCCACGCCTGCCAGCCCCGCGCAGCTGCCGCCGATCAGCATGCCGAGCCAAACGGTTCGGTTGGCGGAAATGCCGGCGTAGTTGGCGGCGGCAGGGGCCAGGCCCGCCACGCGCATCTGGTAGCCGACGAGGCTCTTGCGCATGAAGAGCCACGCCATCGCGACAGCCGCCAACGCAAGCAGGAACCCGACGTTGAGCCGCGTTTCCCCCAGCAGGTTGGGCAGCAGCGCGCTGTCGTCGAACATCTTCGATTGCGGAAAATTGAAGCCCTCGGGATCGCGCCACGCGCCATGCACCAGCAGCGACAGGATGAACGAGGCCACGTACACGAGCATCAGCGACACCAGGATTTCATTGGCGTTGAAGCGCGTACGCAGGAAGGCGGGAATCGCCGCCCACGCGAGGCCCCCCAGCAGCCCCGCGACGAGCATCAACGGCAGCACCAGCCACGAGGTCGAGCCATGGAACGCCAGCGCGACGCCGCCGCCGAAAATCGCGCCCATGATGAGCTGGCCTTCGGCGCCGATGTTCCACACATTGGCGCGATAGCCGATGGC
>JBKJSU010000225.1:0-8264 GCA_046594415.1 Casimicrobiaceae bacterium
CGAATGGGCCGCAGTATTTGGCGATCCGAAAATGACGACGGCGCTGCTCGACCGCTTGACCCATCACTGCCACATCATCGAAACCGGCAACGAAAGCTACCGCTTCCGGCACAGCAACACCCAACCGCGAAAGGAGCCCAAGGCTAGAACATCATCCACTACCTGAGCCATACTGCAGCACATTCGGGTGGGTCAATATTCAATGCAAAAACCGGGTCAGGATTCGGTGCAAATCAACACTATTGCCATCTCGGACGTTGAGAAGACGCCGTTGAGCACTATTTAGAAGAAGAGGAGAAGGATTCCCATATCTAGGAGTCCCCGAGATAGTCTATAACCGCACGATTCGTCACGCTCCCGGCACTGCCCCGAGGCCGTGGCGGCTCGTTCGGCTTGAGTTCGACCGGTAACGCGGTAACGGGTTTGGCTCTACCCGCAGCGAAATAATGGGAAGCCGGTGAGGGGCGCCTACTTTGTGGAATTGGGCTAACCTCAGGCGTCAGAAATCAGCGACGTGAATTGCTGGAAATTGGTAAATCGCGACAGGATTTGCGGGAATTTCCTGCTGGGCCACTCGTAAAAGAACAGAGTTTGGCGACAAAAGATGCCAGAATTCGCGCCATTAAATGATGGAATCGACACGGGCCTTTGCATTGGTGAACCTCAGGGAGCCACGCCATGCCGCAAATCCCTCAACGCCACGTCGCCCAGCAGCTGGCGCCCTCAGGCACGCTTCGCGCGGCGATCAACCTGGGCAATTCGGTACTGGCCCAGCGTGACGCCACCACGGGGGACTTGCGCGGTGTCTCGCTGGATCTGGCGCGCGAAGTCGGGAGGCAACTCGATGTGCCCGTGCAATTCGTCCCCTACGACGCCGCAGGCAAGGTGTTCGAGGCATTGCAGGCCAAGGCCTGGGACATGGCGTTCCTGGCGATCGATCCCACGCGCGCGACCGAAATTGCGTTCACGGCGCCTTACGTGATCATCGAAGGTTCTTACATGGTGATGAAGTCGTCGCCGCTGCAGGCCATCGCGGACGTCGATCGCGACGGCGTGCGCATTGCGGTAGGCAACGGCAGTGCCTATGAGCTTTTTCTCTCGCGCACGCTGCAGCATGCGCAGCTCGTGCGGTTTGCCACAGGCAACGAGGCGATTGCCGCATTTCTGCGCGACGGACTCGATGCGGTGGCGGGCGTGAAGTCGCCGCTGCAGAAGTTCGCGCAGGACCGCTCCGACCTGCGCGTGCTGGACGGCCGCTTCATGGCCATCGAGCAGGCGGTGGGCATGCCGAAGGGGCGCGGCAACCCGGACGCTGCCGACTTGGCGCTGCAGTACCTGCGGGCCTTCATCGAGGACGCGAAGGCTTCTGGCCTCGTTGCCGCGGGGCTCGCGCGGAGCGGCCAACACGATGCACAGGTCGCACCACCTGCCGCATCGTCGTCGCAGTAGATGATGGCACCGTCAGCAATGGTGCCGACCATCGCCTCCGGCAATCCGGTACTCGTTGCGGGTGTGGGCATGGTGCCGTTCGCCAAGCCCGGTGCAGGTCCCACCTACAACGTGATGGCGGCGCAAGCGGTGCGGCTGGCGCTGGCCGATGCCATGCTGGACTACGACGACGTGCAGCAGGCCTACGCCGGTTATGTCTATGGCGATTCGACCAGCGGCCAGAAGGCGCTCTACGACGTCGGCATGACGGGAATTCCGATCGTCAACGTCAACAACAATTGCGCCACTGGTTCGACCGCGCTGTTCCTGGCGCGACAGGCCGTGGCCAGCGGTGCCGTCGAATGCGCGCTGGCGCTGGGTTTCGAGCAGATGGCGCCCGGCGCGCTCGGCACCGTATTCAACGATCGGCCGACACCTTTCGAACGCTTCGATGCCGCCACCGATGCGCTGGTTGACTGGCCCGGCGTACCGCTGGCACTTCGCTATTTCGGTGGCGCGGGCAAGGCACACATGGACCGCTACGGCACGACGCTGGCCACGTTTGCGGAGATCCGCGCCAAGGCCAGCCGGCACGCCGCCAACAATCCGCTGGCGCTGTTTCGCAACGTCGTCACCGCCGCTGAGGTGCTGGCAACACCGGTGCTCGTTCCCGGCGTGATGACCCGTCTGATGGCATGCGCGCCCACGTGCGGCGCGGCGGCCGCACTCCTGGTGTCACCCGCCTTTGCGCAGCGTCACGGCCTGTCGACCAAGGTGCGCATCGAAGCGCAGGCGATGACCACCGATACCGCTGCCACCTTCGATACTGGCGACATGATGCGGGTCGTGGGCGTCGACATGACGCGGGGAGCCGCCACGGCGGTCTATGCGGCGGCCGGCATCGGGCCGGAGGACGTCGACGTCGTCGAATTGCACGACTGCTTCGCGCACAACGAATTGCTGAGCTACGAGGCGCTGCAGTTATGCGCCGACGGCGGGGGCGAGGCCTTCGTCCGCGCCGGTGACAACACGTACGGCGGGCGCGTGGTGACCAATCCGTCGGGCGGCCTCCTGTCCAAGGGCCATCCGCTGGGCGCCACCGGCCTCGCGCAATGCTACGAGTTGGTCAACCAGCTGCGCGGTACGGCGGAAGCCAGGCAGGTCCAGGGCGCGCGGGTCGGGCTGCAGCATAATCTTGGTCTGGGCGGCGCCTGTGTCGTGACGCTCTACCGCGGCGATTGACGCGCTGGCGACAAGAGGCGCGGCTTCAGGTCGCATCATTGCGCGAGATCAAGGCGATCCGCGCCGGTAACCGTGGGGCGCGGACCCGCCAAAAGCTAGAATACGGGCTGGACGGGCGCAACCGACGCCCGCAGGGAGTGGTCGTGGTCGCGAATACAGCACCCAAGCAACCGGCACCTTCGCTTGCCGACTGGCAGCGCGCAGCGGCCAGGAGCGCCCCGGGCGGCGACGTCGACAGTCTCGTCTGGCACACGCCGGACGGCATCGCCATCAAGCCGCTCTATACAGCGGCGGACGTGGCGGGCCTGGCCTACGCGGACACGCTGCCGGGCTTCCCGCCCTATGTGCGCGGACCGCAACCCACGATGTACGCCGTGCGGCCCTGGACCATTCGCCAGTACGCCGGGTACTCCACCGCCGAGGAGTCCAACGCGTTCTACCGGCGCAATCTCGCGGCGGGCGGGCAGGGCGTGTCGGTGGCTTTCGACCTGGCCACGCACCGCGGCTATGACTCGGACCACGAGCGTGTGGTGGGTGACGTCGGCAAGGCCGGTGTGGCCATCGACTCCGTCGAGGACATGAAGATCCTGTTCGACGGTATTCCGCTCGACCAGGTTTCCGTGTCGATGACGATGAACGGCGCAGTGCTGCCGGTGCTGTCGGGCTACATCGTCGCGGCCGAGGAGCAGGGCGTCGCGCAGGCGCAGCTCTCGGGCACGGTGCAGAACGACATCCTGAAGGAGTTCATGGTCCGCAACACGTACATCTATCCGCCGGAACCATCGATGCGGATCGTGGCGGACATCATCAGCTACACCGCGCAGCACATGCCGAAGTTCAACTCGATCTCGATCTCCGGCTATCACATGCAGGAAGCGGGGGCGAACCAGGCGCTGGAACTTGCATTCACGCTGGCCGACGGGCGCGAATACGTGCGCGTCGCGCTGTCGCGCGGCATGGCTGTGGACGCCTTTGCGCCGCGCCTGTCGTTCTTCTTCGGCATCGGGATGAATTTCTATCTCGAGATCGCCAAGCTGCGCGCGGCGCGTCTCCTGTGGTGGCGGATCATGACTACGTTTGCGCCCAAGTCGCCGAAATCGCTGCTGTTGCGCACGCATTGCCAGACGTCGGGCTGGTCGCTCACCGAGCAGGACCCGTACAACAACATCGTACGCACCACGGTGGAAGCGATGGCCGCGGTGTTCGGCGGCACGCAGTCGTTGCATACCAACGCCTTCGACGAGGCCGTCGCGCTGCCCACCGATACCTCAGCGCGCATCGCGCGCAACACGCAGGTGATCCTGCAGGAAGAAACGCACATCGGCAGCGTGATCGACCCATGGGCCGGTTCCTACATGATGGAGAAGCTCACCCAGGACATGGTCGATCGCGCGTGGACCATCCTGGAAGAGGTCGAGGCCATGGGCGGGATGACGCGCGCGGTCGACAGCGGCTGGGCCAAGCTGCGGATCGAAGCCGCCGCGGCAGAGAAGCAGGCCCGCATCGACAGCGGCAAGGACGTGATCGTGGGCGTGAATCGCTTCCGGCTCGACCATGAAGACCCGATGGACGTGCGCGAGATCGACAACACCGCGGTGCGCGAAGCGCAGCTCACGCGCCTCGCCAGTGTGAAGGCCAACCGCGACGACAAGAAGATGATGGCGGCGCTCGATGCGCTGGTCACCTGCGCGCGCACCGGCCAGGGCAACCTGCTCGAACTCGCGATTGCGGCCACGCGCGCGCGCGCCACCGGTGGCGAAATTTCCGACGCGTTGGAAACGGTATGGGGACGTCATCGCGCCACCACGCAAAGCGTGGCCGGCGTGTACGGTGCCAACTTCGTGGAGGACCGCATGTGGGAGGACATCAAGGCCGACATCGTCGCCTTCGCCGTGGCGGAAGGCCGCCGGCCGCGGCTCATGGTGGCCAAGCTCGGGCAGGATGGCCACGATCGCGGTGCCAAGGTGGTGGCCACGGCCTTTGCGGATCTTGGCTTTGACGTCGACATCGGCCCGCTCTTCCAGACGCCGGAGGAGGCGGCGCGACAGGCCATCGAGAACGACGTGCATGCGGTGGGGATTTCCACGCTGGCCGCCGGCCACAAGACGCTCGTGCCTGCGATCATTGCCGCGTTGCGTGCGCAGGGCGCCGGCGAGATCGTCGTGTTCGTGGGCGGCGTGATCCCGCAGCAGGACTACGCGATGCTCCACGCCGCCGGCGTGGCGGGCATCTACGGCCCGGGAACCGCGATCCCGGCGTGTGCCGCTGACGTGCTGGCCAAGATTCGCGCCGCGCGCGCGGCGGCCTGATTGGCCGCTGCCATGCCGCTCGCCGCCATGGGTTTGGACGCGTCCCAACCGGAGGAGGCCACCTTGCTCGTGGACGGCATCCGCGCGGGCGATCGCCGGTTGCTGGCCAAGGCCATTACGCTGGCCGAATCCACACGCGCCGATCACCAGGCCACGGCGCAGGCTGTGGTCGCCGCCCTCCTGCCTGTCACCGGCAACGCGTTGCGCGTCGGCATCACCGGCGCGCCTGGCGTGGGCAAGTCGACCTTCATCGAAGCATTGGGCCTCCACCTCATCGAGGCCGGCCACCGGGTTGCCGTGCTGGCGGTCGACCCGTCGAGCGCGGTCAGTGGGGGCTCGATCCTGGGCGACAAGACGCGCATGGAGTTGCTGTCGCGCGACCCGCGCGCGTTCATCCGGCCATCGCCTTCCAGTGGCACGCTGGGCGGCGTGGCTGCGCATACGCGGGAAGCGATGCTGCTGGTCGAGGCCGCCGGTTTCGATGTCGTGATCGTCGAGACGGTGGGCGTGGGGCAGAGCGAAACCGACGTGGCCAACCTTACCGACGTGTTCGTGCTCATGCAGTTGCCCAATGCGGGTGACGATCTGCAGGCAATCAAGAAGGGCATCGTCGAACTCGCCGACGTCATCGTCTACAACAAGCGCGACCTCGATCCGTTGGCCGCCGACCGCGCGATGGGGCAGATGGCCGGTGCGCTGCCGCTGCTGCGTCCGGTGTCGCCCCATTGGCGTACGCCGGTGCTGGGCGTCAGCGCGCTGCGCAATGAAGGCATCGACGATTTCTGGACCACCGTCGTGCGCTGTCGCGATGCGCTGGCAGCGGCGGGCGAGCTTGCCGCCAAGCGGCAGCGGCAGGCGCTCTCCTGGACCTGGCATCTGCTGGACGCCGGACTGCGCGCGCGCTTTCGCGACGACGAAAAGGTGCGGGCGGCACTGCCGCGCGTGCTGGCTGCCGTCACGGCGGGTACGCTGACGCCCGTGGCCGCCGCCCGACAACTGCTCGACGGCATTTGAAGAGAGGACACAACGTGCACGACATCATCCGGCAACTCGACCAGAAACGCGCCGAGGCGGCACTGGGCGGCGGCGAAAAGCGCATCGCGTCGCAGCACGCCAAGGGCAAGCTCACCGCGCGCGAACGGCTCGAGCTGCTGCTCGACGTCGGGTCCTTCGAAGAGTGGGACATGTTCGTCGAGCACCGCTCGCACGACTTCGGCATGGAAAAGGAAAAGGTGCCGGGCGATGGCGTCGTCACCGGCTACGGCATGATCAACGGCCGCCTGGTGTTCGTGTTCTCACAGGACTTCACGGTCTTCGGCGGCTCGCTGTCCGAAGCGCATGCGGAAAAGATCTGCAAGGTGATGGACCAGGCCATGAAGGTGGGTGCGCCGGTGATCGGATTGAACGACTCCGGCGGCGCGCGCATCCAGGACGGCGTTGCGTCGCTCGGTGGCTACGCTGAGGTGTTCCAACGTAATGTGCTGGCGTCCGGCGTGGTGCCGCAGATTTCGCTGATCATGGGCCCATGCGCGGGCGGCGCCGTCTACTCGCCGGCGATGACTGACTTCATCTTCATGGTGAAGGATTCCTCCTACATGTTCGTCACCGGTCCCGAGGTCGTGAAGACGGTTACGCACGAGGAGGTGACGGCGGAGGAACTGGGCGGTGCCATCACGCACTCGACGCGGTCCGGCGTGGCCGATCTTGCCTTCGATACCGATGTCGAGGCGCTGCTGATGCTGCGGCGCTTTTTCAACTACCTGCCGCTCAACAATCGGGATACGCCGCCCCATCGCGCCACGAACGACCCGGCGGATCGCCTCGAAATGTCGCTCGACACGCTGGTGCCCGACAGTGCGAACAAGCCCTACGACATGAAGGAGCTGATCGCCAAGATTGCCGACGACGGCGAGTTCTTTGAGCTGCAGCCCGACTATGCGAAGAACATCGTGATCGGCCTGGCCCGCATGGAAGGCGCCCCGGTGGGCATCGTCGCCAACCAGCCGCTGGTGCTGGCGGGATGCCTGGATATCCGTAGTGCCATCAAGGCCGCGCGCTTCGTACGCTTCTGCGATGCGTTCAGCATTCCGGTGCTCACGCTGGTCGATGTCCCCGGGTTCATGCCCGGCACGGCGCAGGAGTATGGCGGCATCATCAAGCACGGCGCCAAGCTGCTGTACGCCTATGCCGAATGCACGGTGCCCAAGGTCACGGTGATCACGCGCAAGGCCTATGGCGGCGCGTACGACGTGATGAGCTCCAAGCATTTGCGCGGTGACGTCAATTTCGCGTGGCCCTCGGCAGAAATTGCGGTGATGGGTCCCAAGGGTGCCGTGGAGATCATCTTCCGGGACGAAAAGGGCGATCCCGCCAAGCTGGCCGAGCGCGAACGCGAGTATCGCGAGAAGTTCGCCAATCCCTTCATCGCCGGCCGCCGTGGTTTCATCGATGATGTGATCATGCCGCACGAGACGCGCAAGCGGATCTGCCGCAGCCTGGCCATGCTGCGCGGCAAGAATCTCGAAAACCCGTGGCGCAAGCACGGCAACATCCCGTTGTGAAGTGACGGCATCCTCCATGTTCAAGAAAATCCTGATTGCCAATCGCGGCGAAATCGCCTGCCGCGTCATCAGCACGGCGCGCAAGATGGGCATTGCCACCGTGGCCGTGTATTCCGACGCCGACCGCGACGCGCGCCACGTCGGGCTCGCGGACGAGGCGGTGTACCTCGGGCCCGCGCCGTCGCGCGACTCGTATCTGCGGGGCGACCTCATCATCGAGGCTTGCCGGGCCACCGGCGCGCAGGCGGTGCATCCCGGCTACGGCTTCCTGTCCGAGAACGAAGCGTTCGCCCGGGATGCCGAGGCGGCCGGAATCGTGTTCATCGGCCCGAAGGCGCCGTCCATTGCATCGATGGGCGACAAGATCGCATCGAAGAAACTGGCCGCCGCAGCGAATGTCAATACCATTCCCGGCTACACCGACGTGATCGCCAACGCAGCCGACGCCGTACGGATTGCGAACGACGTCGGCTATCCGGTGATGATCAAGGCGTCCGCGGGGGGCGGCGGCAAGGGCCTGCGCGTGGCCGCCAACGACAAGGAGGCCCGCGAGGGTTTCGAGGCGTGCCGCGTCGAAGCCAAGGCTAGTTTCGGCGACGACCGCATCTTCATCGAGAAGTACATCGAGGAGCCGCGACACATCGAGATCCAGGTGCTGGGCGATGCCCACGGCAACCTCGTGTACCTGTGGGAGCGCGAATGCTCGATTCAGCGCCGCCACCAG
>JBKJSU010000268.1:0-8011 GCA_046594415.1 Casimicrobiaceae bacterium
AGGCCTCCATGGATTCGGCGTTACTTACTCTTGTCGCGACCCTGACTGCCTATTGGCTGGGGGTGGGCATCATGATCGTGCGGGTACGGCGCCACGCGCGGAGGGTGGTGGGCGGCGTTCCCGAGCAGCGGCTGGAGCGGCTGATGGGGCTGGCCTGGGTGCCGGTCGTGGCCGCGTGGATCGCGCTGCCATGGCTGGCGATGGCGCGGCCCCAGTCCGACTTTGCCGTGCCGGCCTGGGCCACGACGCTGGAATGGCCGGTGGTGCTGCGCCTGGTGGCGTCGATAGTCGCAGTGTTGAGCCTCGCCGCCACGGTCAAATGCTGGGTCCGGATGGGCAAGGACTGGCGCATGGCGGTCACGGGCGAGCCCGCGCAGCCGCTGATCACCGACGGCCTGTTCGCGCGGATCCGCCATCCCATCTACGCGTTCTCGATCCTGCTGATGCTTTGTACGATGATGATCCTGCCGACGGTGCCGATGCTTCTGGTCGGCGGCGCCCACATCACGCTGATGCTGATGAAAGCGCGCAACGAGGAGCGCCACCTGCTTGCCCATCACGGCGAGGCCTACGCGCGGTACCTCGCCCGCACCGGACGGTTCGTGCCGCGGATGCGCTAATCCGGGCCAACGCGCCAATGCTGCGATAATGCGCGGCCTCGACCTGTCCCCGATTCCGTTACCCAGGGTCCTGTACCGCATGTTTCCCGGATTTTCCGGCGTTGGCCGGCGCCTGCTCGCATCGTTCATCGTGGCCGGCTTTGCCGGGCTGTGCGCCATTGTCACGCCTTCGCTCGCCGCGACCACCGCAGGGCCGGGCCTTCTCGACTGCGACCGCCTGGCCGGTGTCGAGGCGGCTGCTGCACTTGCAACGCTTCCCGCACCGAGGATCATCAACCTGCAGGGCAGCGTGCCGATCGTGACGATGGAATCGTTCGCCCGGTTCCTGATCGGGATGGGCTATCCCGACGCGGCGTTGCGGGATCCGCGCGACGATTCGCTGTCGATGAGCAGCTACACGTCGAGCACCAAGCTGGCGGGCATCGTCGCGTGGTACTACGAACAGACCGGCCTGCGCCCGATGCTGATCGGACACAGTCGGGGGGGCATGCTGGTCGTACGCACGTTGCATGAACTCGATGGCGCTTTTGCCGATGCGATCGCGGTCTACGATCCGGTGCGCGACGAGCCGCTGCCGCGAACCAGTTTTCGCGATCCCTACACCGGCGCCCTGCAACCGGTGCGCGGGTTTCGCGTGGCCTTCGGCGCCGCCATCGCCACCGGAACGATGCCGCGGCTGCTGCTGGGCCAGTGGTCGATGCTTGCACGGCTGCGCCAGATCCCGGACACCGTCGACGAGTTCACCGGCTTCACGATTGCGTGGGACCCCATCGCCGGCAATTTCGGCGACGCCGCCATCTATGCGCCGGTGGGCAACGCGGCCGTGCGCAGCGTCCTCCTTCCCGCCGCGACGAGCCACATTGGCGCGCCACTGACCGAACACCTGGCCACCGATCCCGTCACGCGGCAGGTGCTCGACACGTGGCGGCCGGAGCAGGGCGAGCCCGTGGTGCCCGATCCGCAGGTGGATGCGCGCAACATCACGCACGCAGCCGACCTGTGGTTCAGCATCCGGCGGCACTGGTGTCGCGAAGGGCAACGCCGCCTGCGCGGGACCGAGGCGACCTGACATGCGCGGGCGCCTCAACCTGTTCCAGGCGGCGATGCTGCGCTGGCGCGAACTCCACCCGTACAACGCCGTGCACGTGGCGGAACTGCCGCAGCCCTTCGACGCCGCACGGCTGGCGCAGGCGATCGCCGAGCACCTGACCGAGCAAGGTCTCACCGGACTCACGCTCGATGCGTCGGCGCGTTGCTTCGAGTATCGCGGCGGCCGGGCGCAACCGGACCTGACGGTGCTGCCGCTCTGCCCCGACCCCGACGCGGCGCTGGACGCGGAGATGGCGCGCCAACTCAACCGGCCATTTTCAGCGGCGGGTGCCTTCGATCCGTTCCGGTTCTTCGCGCTGCCGACGGCGTCGACGTTTCACCTGGGCATTGCCTACGATCACTTCGTCGCGGGCGGCGACTCGATGGTGGTCCTGTTGAAGGGCATTGCGGCGCGCTACGCCGGCACGCTGCCCGCGACGCCGCCCCCGGATGTCCACCCGCGTGGCTATGCCCGGCTGTTCCTGCGCAATGCGCTGGCCTTCTACGTCGGCCAGTTCTGGTTGCCCGCCATGATCCTGCGCGCCAGGCGCTCGGTGCGTCCCCGTTATCCCTACGGCGACGCCGGCGAGAACGCCTATCTGTCGCTGCCGGTGTCGCCGGCAACGCATGCGGCGATCGCGCGCACCGCCAGGGAGTGGGGCGTCACGCAGAACGACCTGATGGTCGCGATGCTGCTTCAGGCCGTGGCGCCGGAAATCGAAGGCCGCGGCAGCGGGCAGCGCCGGCATGAAATCGCCATTGCCTCCGTCTTCAACATCAGGCGCGAGGTCGCCCCACCGCCCGAGCGCGCCTTCGGCCAGTTCCTAAGTTCGTTCCTGGTGTCGCACCCGGTGCCGCCCGGCACGTCGCTGCGCGACATCGCGGCCGACATCCAGGTCCAGACGCGGCGGATCAAGCGGCGCAGGCTCTACCTGCAGACGCTGTATGCGATCGCGTTCGGCGGGCTGGCCTGGCGGTATATGCAGCCGCACCAGCGCAAGCACATGTACGCGAAGAATTATCCGGTGTGGGCGGGCATGACGATGCTGAACGTGGACAACCTCTGGCGCGATGCGCCCGGCACGGCGGCCATATCGCGCTATCGGCGGGCCGGCTCCACGGGCCCGTTCTCGCCGCTCGTGGTGACGCCGGCGGCCGTGGGCGAGTCCCTGCAAATCGGCATCAGTTATCGTACCGCCGCGTTCCAGCGCGAGGACGTCGCCCGAATCGGGGCCGCGCTCGTGGCCTGCGCGGACTCGCTTTAATTCCTTGACCCGCAATCCCGTGAACGCGCGCAACTCGTCCTGGCTGTACCTCGCGGTGCTTGGAACTGCACTGGTCGCCGCCAGTTGCGGCTGGGTGCCACCACGCGTGACCGGCGAGTCGATCGCGTTGGCGCCGCCGGCAATGGTGGACCCGGCGCTTGCCGCCCGCATCCTGGCGCTCGATCCCGAGCGGATCTCCGCCGCGGACGTCAAGGACGTGCTGGCGCGCGGGCCCGCCCCCCGCATCATGCTGCTGCACGGGGGCATCTATCCGGTCCACCTCGGCATGACGTCGTTCGGTCACTTTCTGGTGGGCATGGGCTATCCCGAGGACAGGATTCGAGGACCGCGCTCGGGCGACTGGTCGCACAGCCCGTACGAGGACGCCGAGCGTCTCGTCGGTATCGTCGCGTGGTATTACGAACACGACCGGATGCCACCGATGCTGATCGGGCACAGTCAGGGCGGCATGCAGGCCGTGAAGATGCTGCATGTGCTGGCCGGCGGGTACGGCAAGGAGGTGCGCGTCTGGGATCCGCTGACGGACTACGCGCTCGACCGCACGACGATCCGCGACCCCGCCACTGGCCGCCAGCGCGCGGTGGTGGGCCTTTCGCTCGACTATGTGTCGGTGATCGCCGCGGGCGGCGCGGCGTTCCTGCTGCCCAACCAGTGGACCCTGCTGGACAAACTGCACGCCATTCCCGACACGGTGGACGACTTCACCGGCTATACGATCGAAGTCGACCTGTGGGCCTGGACGCTGCCCGGCGCCGACTTGCGCTACAAGGCGGTCGGTGACCGCGCCCGCGTTCGCAACGTGTCGCTGCCCGCCACGATCAACCACGTGCTGGCACCGGTTACGGCGGACCTCGCCGACGATCCGGCCGCCCGGGCCTGGATCGAGGCCTACCGGCCGGGGGCGCCACCCGGTCCGCTGCCGCCGGGGGCGGGCGACAACCTGCTCTGGGCGGCCGACGTCTGGTGGAGCGTCAAGAAGCATTGGACGCTCGAGGCGCAAGCCTTCGTGCGCGCTGGCTAAACGCCGGCCCGGTCCGCGAAGGCGAGGACAGTAGAATAGAGGTTTGCCCGCCTCCGGCCGCGCTTTGCTCCGGGGGTCCTGGGCGCGAACGCACTACGGATTCCCCATCATGGCTGGTGTTCTGGCAGGAAAGGTGGCGTTGGTCACCGGCGGCGCCCGCGGCATCGGCAAGGCCATCGCCGCCAAGCTGGCGAGCGCCGGCTGCGACGTCGCCGTCAACTATTACAACAGCGCCGACGAAGCGGAGGCGTTGTGCGTCGTGCTGCGCGCGCAGGGCCGCCGCGCCGTCGCGATCCAGGGCAGCGTGGGCATTCCCGATAGCGTCGACGAGCTGTTCGCCGAATTTCGCAAGCATTTCGATCGCCTCGACATTCTCGTGTCCAATGCCGCCAGCGGGGTGTTGAAGCCAACGGTGGAAATGACGCTCAAGCATTGGCGCTGGTGCCTCGAGACCAATGCGCTGGCGTTGAACCTGCTGACGCAGCGCGCGTTGCCGCTGATGGTGGACGGCGGCCGCGTGATCGCGTTGTCCAGCCTGGGCGCGCAGCGCGCGATGCCGGGCTACGGCTTCATCGGTGCGTCGAAGGCGGCGCTCGAAGCGCTGGCGCGCGCGCTGGCGCAGGAGCTGGGGCCCCGGGGCATTCGCGTCAACGTGGTCAGCGCCGGGGTCGTGGATACCGACGCGCTGGCCTATTTCCCCAATCGCGAGGAACTGCTCGCCAATTTCGCGGCGCGCACGCCGGCCGGCCCGGTGCTGACGACGGAAAACGTCGCCGACGCGGTCTACCTGCTGTGCCTCCCTGAGGCCGCGATGATCAATGGTCACACGCTGGTGGTCGACGGCGGTTTCTCGATTTCGGGCTGACCATGGCGCTGTCCCTTCCTTCCGGGCTCGCGGGCCGCACGGTGGTCGTCACCGGCGGCAGCCGCGGCATCGGTCGCGCGGTGGTGCAACTGCTGGCGCAGGACGGTGCCGACGTCACGTTCTACTATCGCGATAATGCCGTCGCGGCGCAGGAGGTCGTGGCCGCCGCCGCCGCTGCCGGGCACACGGTGACCGCCGAACAGCTCGACATTCGCGACTCCGCCGCGTGCGCCGGTGCGATCGAGAGGCTGGCCGAGCGCCGCGAACGCATCGATCTCCTCGTCAACAACGCCGGCGTGATCCGCGACAGCCCGCTGGCCGGATTTTCCGACGCCGATGTGCAGCATGTCCTCGACACCAACGTCACCGGCGTGTTCAACATGACGCGCGCGGTGGCGCCGTACATGATTTCGCAGCGCGGCGGCAAGGTCATCAACATCAGCTCGGTGTCCGGCGAGAAGGGCGGCCGCGGCCAGACCAACTACGCGGCCAGCAAGGGCGCGATCAACGCGCTGACGCGGGCGCTGGCCGTGGAGCTGGCGCCGCGCAAAATCACCGTCAACGCGGTGGCGCCGGGCGTCATCGACACCGAGATGTCGGCGGCCGTGCGGGACATGGCGGGCGATGAAGTCAAGGCGCGCATCCTGCTGAAGCGTTACGGCAAGCCCGAGGAAATCGCGTACGCCGTGTGGTTCCTGGCGTCCGATTACGCGAATTACGTCACCGGTCAGGTGTTGACCGTGGACGGTGGCTTCAAGATGGATTGAGAACGAAACAAGACGGAGTCAAGATCATGACCACTGCAATCTCGCAAGACGAAATCAATGCGGTATTCCCCACGGTGGCGGCCACGATGGCCGATGCGCTCGGCTGCGACGTGGAGGACATCAAGCCCAACGTGTCGCTGATCGAAGGTCTCGATGCCGAGTCCATCGACTTCCTGGACATGGTGTTCAGGTTGGAGCGCGCCTTCAAGATCAAGATTCCGCGCGGCAAGATCGTCGAGAACGCGCGCGGCGCGCTGACTGAGGCCGAGTTCGAGCAGAAGGGCGTCGTCACCGACACCGGCATGGCGCAGTTGAAGTCGTACCTGTCGGAGGTGCCGGCCGAGCGCTTCAAGTCGCCGATGAAGGTCGCCGACATTCCGCGGCTCTTCACGCCGGAAACGTTTTGCAAGCTGGTCGTGCAGGCACAGCGCGACGCCAAGGCCGCCGCCTGACGCACGGGATGACGGATCATTTCAGCGCCTTCTCCTTCGTCGACCGCATCAGCGCGTTCGAGCCTGGCGTCCGGGCGCGCGGCACGTTTGCGATTCCTGCGGACATCGACGGTTTTCCGGCGTGCCTCGTGGCCGAGGCCGTCGGCCAACTCGCGGCCTGGACCGCGATGGCCCGCATCGACTTTCGCGGCCGGCCGGTGGCCGCGCTGGCGCACGAAACCATCTTCACGGGCCACGTGCGGCCCGGGGAGACGCTCGAACTCGCCGTCGAGATCGACGATTGCGACGACGCGGCGGTGTCCTATCATGGCCATGCCGCCGTTGCCGGCAAACAGGTGATCGAATTGCGCGATTGCCTGGGGCCGATGCTGCCGGTGGCCGAATTCGACGATCCCGTGGCGATGGCGGCGCGCTTGGCGCTCCTCGCCGGCGAAGGCGCGGCACCGGGCCGGTTTCGCGGTGTGCCCCGGCTGCGCGCGCAGCGCACGGCGAGCGCGGATCCGACGGTGGCCGAAGGCGTGCTGCACGTCCCTGTCGACGCACCGTTCTTCCGCGACCACTTTCCGCGCCGCGCGGTGTTTCCGGCGACGTTGATGCTCGATGCGCAGCTGGCGCTTGCGGCCGAGCTGCTGAACGCGTCGGCGCGCTGGCCGTCGTCCACCGCGGTCGTGCCCACGAGGATGACACGCGTCAAGGTGCGCTCGTTCACGCCGCCGGGCGCAATACTGCGACTGCGCGCGGCCATCCGGCGGGACAGCGCGAGCGACGAGGCCGTCACGGTG
Organism: Casimicrobiaceae bacterium; assembly: GCA_046594415.1. Classification (GTDB taxonomy): domain Bacteria; phylum Pseudomonadota; class Gammaproteobacteria; order Burkholderiales; family Casimicrobiaceae; genus VBCG01. Next base: position 6,883 of record JBKJSU010000268.1, read on the forward strand.
GATCTGGCCGTGAGCGCGGAAGGCAAGTCGGTAGCCACCGCGCGCGCCGAATTCGCGCGGGGACCGGCATGACGCTCGCGCGGCGGCGGGTGGCCGTCACCGGTGTGGGCATGGTCACGCCGGTGGGCAACGATGTGGCTACCACATGGAACGCGTTGCTGGCCGGACGCAGTGGCGGCGCGCCGATCACGCTGTTCGACGCCAGCGGCTTTTCCACGTGCATCGCCGCCGAGGTGAAGGACTTCCGTCCCATGCTCGTCGACGATCGCAAGCTCCTCAAATTAGCCAACCGCTCGCATCGCTTCGCGCTCGAAGCGGCGGAACAGGCGCTGCGCGATGCCGGCATCCGGCCGACGGTGGAAGACGCCACGCGCTGGGGCTGCGCGGTGGGCACTGGCATGATGACGGCCGAATACGACGATTTGGCAGAGACGCATGCGCATTGCGGCAACAGCGGCGAGATCGACACCGATGGCCTGCTGACCGACGGCCCCGCCAACGATCCATTGGTGTTCTGCCGCGGGCAGGCCGCCGAAGGGCTCGCCTTGCTCACGCGCCGCTTCGGCATTCACGGGTACGCCACGTCCGTGCACACGGCATGCGCATCGGGGGGGCAGGCCTTTGGCACCGCATTGAAACTGATTCGCCGCGGCCGCGTCGATCGCGTGCTGGCGGGCGGCTTCGATTCGATGATCAGCCCGATCGGCATTTCCGGATTCTGCCTCCTGTCCGCGCTGTCGCCGGACAACGCCACGCCGCAGCGCGCCAGCCGGCCGTTCGACGCCACGCGCAACGGCTTCCTGCTGGGTGAGGGCGCGGGCTTCGTGGTGCTGGAGGAGTGGGAGATGGCGCGCGCACGCGGCGCGCACATCTATGCCGAGCTGGCCGGTGACGGCAATTCACTGTCGAGTTACCGGATCACCGATTCGCCGCCCGACGGCGACGGCCCGATCCAGTCGATGCACCAGGCGCTCGCCGATGCGGGAGCCACGCCGGCCGACATCGACTACATCAACGCCCACGGCACGTCGACCGGCATGAACGACCGCAGCGAAAGCGCGGCGATACGCGCCGTGTTCGGCGCCGACGCCGCGCGGGTGCATGTGAGCTCCACCAAGAGCACGATGGG
>JBKJSU010000281.1:0-4674 GCA_046594415.1 Casimicrobiaceae bacterium
ATACGGCATCGTGCTCGGCGCCGAACTGGCGCGCGCGCTCAACGTCATGCCCGGCGACTCGGTGGTGGTGATCACGCCGCAGGGCAGCGTCACGCCTGCCGGCACGCTGCCGCGGCTCAAGAGTTTCAAGGTCACCGGCATTTTCGAAGTGGGCATGTTTGAATTCGACAGCGGCCTGGCGCTGATTAATATTGAGGACGCGCAGCGCCTGTACCGAATGGATGGCGTGTCCGGCGTGCGCCTCAAGCTCGATGACCTCTTTGCCGCGCCGGAAGTGGCCCGCGACCTGTGGCAGAAGATGCCAGTGTCCGCCGAAGTGCGTGACTGGACGCGCAACCACGCCAATTTCTTCCGCGCCGTGCAGATCGAGAAACGCGTGATGTTCATCATCCTCACGCTGATCGTCGCGGTGGCGGCCTTCAACATCGTGTCCGCACAGGTGATGGTGGTCACCGACAAGCAGGCCGACATTGCGATCCTGCGCACGCTGGGCGCGGCGCCGTCGTCGATCATGGCCATTTTCGTCGTGCAGGGTGCGCTGATCGGGATGATCGGCACCGCGTTGGGCGTTGCGTGTGGCGTGCTGCTGGCGCTCAACATCGGCGTCGTCGTGCCGGCACTGGAGCGACTGCTCAACGTCCAGTTCCTCGACAAGTCGGTCTACTACATCAGCGACCTGCCGTCCGACCTGCAGCGCGGCGACATCATCACCATTGCCGCGATCGCGCTGTTCCTGGCGCTCATCGCCACGCTCTATCCGGCGTGGCGGGCCGCGCGCGTCAACCCGGCCGAGGCGCTGCGCTATGAATGACGTGACGCCCGTCCTTGCGTGTCGCGGACTGGCCAAGACGTACACCAGCGGCCCGGCCGATGTCGCGGTGCTGCAAGGCGTGGACTTCGCGGTGCGTCCGGGTGAGCGCGTGGCCATCGTCGGCTCGTCCGGTTCCGGCAAGAGCACGTTGCTGCACCTGCTGGGCGGCCTCGATGTGCCTACTGCCGGCGAGGTCAGCGTCGAGGGTGTCAATTTCGCCACACTGTCCGAGTCCGCGCGCGGCCAGGTGCGCAACCGCGCGCTGGGATTCATCTACCAGTTCCATCACCTGCTGCCCGAATTCAGCGCGGTCGAGAACGCCGCGATGCCGCTCGTCATCCGGCGCCTGCCGCCGCGCGAAGCACATGCGCAGGCCGCCGCGATGCTCGAGCGGGTGGGGCTGGGACATCGCCTGAAGCATCGCCCTGGAGAGTTGTCGGGCGGCGAACGCCAGCGCGTGGCGCTGGCGCGCGCGCTCGTCACCAAGCCGCGCTGCGTATTGGCCGACGAACCCACGGGCAATCTCGATCGCAAGACCGCCGCCGGCGTGTTCGACCAGATGCTGGCGCTCAATGCCGGTGAAGGCACGGCGCTGGTGATCGTCACGCACGACCAGGAATTGGCGGCACGCGCAGATCGGACGTTGCACCTCGTGGATGGCCACCTGACGTAGCAGGTCGAATGCGCGATTCCGCGTACCGAGTGTCCATTGCTGTAGGCGAGGCTTCAGTCGCGCAGGGACAACCGAACATTGAACCCGCGAGGCTGAAGCCTCGCCTATAGTGTCAATCGCGTCAATCGCCCACTGCGCGCAGCGGCGCCGCATCCAGCAATCCCGCCTGCCGCGCAAGCCGCGCAAGTTCGGCACGTTCCGCATCGTCCACGCCCAGCTGCGGCGCGCGCACGGTGGCATGCGCGATGAGGCCCTGCAGCTTCAGCACTTCCTTCATCCGCGGACGGTAGTCGCGGATCGGCGCGCGCCAGCCGTAGCGCGCAAGCGGTCCCAGCCGGTCCCAGATTGCGAAGGCGCCCGCGAAGTCCTTGGCCTTCACCATTCTTTGCATCGCGATGAGTTCGGCCGTGGCCGTGGCGGCAAAGCCGATCAGCGCGCCGTCGCAGCCCATCACCATCGCCTCGCAGATGAACGTGTCGCTGCCCGTCATGATGCCGAGCTTCCGCGGCAGCGCGCGCGCCGTCGCGATGGTCTCCACCGTCTTGGGCGTATCGAACGAGGCCTCCTTGAGGCCGATGATCTGCGGAATGCTGGCGAGCTTCGCCAGCGTGTCCGGCGGAAAATCCGGACCGAAGGCCTTGGGAAACTGGAAGGCGATGAGCGGCAGGTCCACGCCGTCGGCAATGGCCTTGTGATACGCATAGATCATTTCCGTGGGCACCGGGTTGCCCAGGAAGGTCGGAAAAGGCGGAAAGACGGCCAGTGCCTCCGCCCCCGCCGCCTTCAATTCGCAGCCCCACCGCACCGCGCCGCGCGTCGAACCCGCGATCAGTCCGGAGACCAGCGGGACCGCGCCGGCGATCACCTCCTTGCACACGCGCAGCACGTCGAGCTGCTCGTCGTGATCCAGCGCAGGGCCTTCGCTGGCGTCCATGTTCATCGCGATCGCCGTGGGCCGCTGCGCAGCGATCCAGCGGATATACGATCGCAACGACGTCCAGTCGATGCTGGCGTCCGGCAGCATCGGCAGCACGGGCGCGGCGACGATGCCTTCGAGCACGAATGCGGTCATGGCGGAACTCCGGGAAGTGTGGTGACGGCGGCGCCGTGCAGCACGCCGCGCGCGAGGAAAATATCGGTGATGCTTTCTGTGGCTGCAACGAATTCGGGCAGGCGCCGCGCATCGAGCCCGCGCGGACGCGCCATCCGGATGTCCATGATCCGTTCGATCCTGCCGGGACGCGGCGACATCACCACCACGCGGTCGGCCAGCAGCACCGCTTCGTCGATCGAATGCGTGATGAACAGCACCGTCTTGCGGGAGGCGAGCCACAGCGCCTCGAGGTCGAGGCGCATCTGCTCGCGCGTCAGCGCATCGAGCGCGCCGAAGGGCTCGTCCATCAGCAACAGCGGCGCGTCGTGGATCAGCGCGCGGGCGATGGCCACGCGCTGGCGCATGCCGCCGGAAAGCTCATGCGGAAAGCGGTCGGCGAAATCGCGCAGCCCCACCTGCTGCAACAGGCCCAGCGCGCGCTCGCGCCACGCCCGCGGATCCTTGCCGCGCAACTCCACCTGCACCAGCACGTTGTCGAGCGCGGTGCGCCAGTCGAGCAGCACCGGGCTCTGGAACACGATGCCCAGTTCCGTCTGCGGGCGGTCGACCACGCGGCCACCGACGCGCACCGCGCCGGTCGTGGGCAGGTGCAGCCCCGCCACCAGCCGCAGCAGCGTGCTCTTGCCGCAGCCGGAGGGCCCGACGATGGCCAGGAACTCGCCGTCGCGGATCGCGAGGTCGATGTGCTCCAGCGCGTGCGTCTCGCGACCGTCGCGCCGGTAGGTCTTGGCGACGCCCGCGATGTCGACGTACGCCGGTGTTGCGGCGTCCGTCGGCACTATTGCGGCACGAACTCGTTGGTGTGGAACGCGGTCCAGTTCTTGTCGGTGGAGAGGTCGCGGTAATTCTTGAGAATCGCCAGCGTCTGGTCCCAGTCGGCCTGCGCGCCCATGCCGATCCTGCCCTTCGAGTTCTTCGAGTCGAGCAATTCGATGTCGACCATCAGCTGGTCGAGCGTGGACTGGCGGTTGATGTCCGGCTTGACTTTCATCGCCGCATCGACCGCAGCGCCCGGATTCTTCTTCGTCTCCTCCCACGACTTGACGGTGGCGCGCACGAAGCGCTTCACCAGATCGGGATTCTTCTTGATCGTGTCGCCGGACGTGAGGATGGTCATGCCGACGATGTTCGCACCCCAGTCGGCGTAGCGCATCGCCGACGGATTGCCGCCCTTGTACTTGATCAGGAAGTACTGGTCGTCGGCGCCACCCAGCAGCGCGTCGGTCTTCTTCTCGAGCACCGTCACGACCTTGGCGGCGGGGTCGACCTGCACCATGCCGATCTTCGCGCAGTCGACATTGTTGGCCTTGCACACCGCCTGCAGCAGCGAGCCGAGCGGATCGCCCGCGGATACCGCCACCTTCTTGCCTTCGAGGTCTTTCGGCGTCTTGATGCCGGCCTCGGTCAGCGAAACCACGGAGAAGCCGGTGGTATTGAGCAGCGACATCACACTCTTGATGTCAGCGCCCTTGGCCGCCGTCAGGATCAGCGAGGAGGAGTCGGCAAGTCCGAAGGTGTCCGAACCTGCGGCGACCACCTGCACCGTGTTGGCGGAGCCGCGGCCCTCGTTGATCGTGAGGTCGATGCCTTCGGCCGCGTAGTAGCCCTTCTCCTTGCCGTAATAGAACGGCACATGCAGGCCGCCCAGGTACCAGTTGAGACGCAGCGAGGCCTTGTCCTGGGCCTGTGCAAGCGGAATGGCGCCCAGGATGGCCAGGGCACAGATGGCGGCGATGCGGGCAAGCTTCATTGCTTTCTCCTCCGAGAGTGGCCCGCGTGGTCGGCGGGTCCGGTTTGCTTCAAAGCGTGGCGTCGCGGGTCTGCGCCTGTTGCGACACGTGCCAGGGTATGGCCAGTCTTTCGATGATTTCGACAGCGTAGTAAACGGCGAGTCCGATGAGCGACAGCACGACGATCGTGGCGAATACCATCGGCGTGTCGAGTTGCCCGTTGTACTGCAGCAGCAGGTAGCCCAAGCCACGGTCGGAGGCCACGAATTCCGCCACCACGGCCGCAGTGGCGGCAAGCGCTGCACCGACCTTCAGTCCGGTGAAGATGTGCGGCAGCGCCTGCGGC
>JBKJSU010000322.1:0-3833 GCA_046594415.1 Casimicrobiaceae bacterium
CGCAGCCCCAACCAGCATTTACTAGAGCAAATCGACGGGCTTCGCCCGCGATTTGCCCCTGATCAGCATCTCGCCAGCTTACAAGCGGCGAGATTTTTCCAAGGGGTGGCGGCGAGAGCCTCGCCACCCCATCTGACCAAAACCAGTTACTTAACCTCTACCTTTGCGCCAGCGTCTTCCAGCTTCTTTTTAGCGGCTTCGGCATCGGCCTTGTTCACGCCTTCCTTGACAGCCTTCGGGGCGCCGTCAACCAGGTCCTTCGCTTCCTTCAGGCCGAGGCCCGTCAGTTCGCGAACGGCCTTGATGACGTTGACTTTGTTTTCGCCGAAGCTGGTCAGGTGGACGGTGAATTCGGTTTGCTCTTCGACGGCAGCGGCAGGCGCGGCGGAGGCAGGGCCCGCAACGGCTACAGCGGCAGCGGCGGAAACGCCGAATTTCTCTTCCATGGCCGAAATCAGGCCGGAGAGTTCGAGCACGGTCATCGACGAGATCTTGTCGAGAATTTCAGTTTGGACAGCGGACATTTTTATGCTCCTGGAGCGTAACGGTTAGAAATGGGGATAGGCAGAGGCGATATCAAGCAGCCTGCTTGCTGTCGCGAACGGCGGCCAGGGCGCGAACCAACTTCGTCGGCACCTCGTTCAGCGTGCGCACCAGCTTGACGATCGGCGCTTGCATGGTGCCGGCCAGCCTGGCCAGCAGCACTTCACGCGACGGCAGGGCCGCCAGCGCAACGATGTCCTTGGAGGACATCATTTGCCCAGGCATGGCACCACCGGCAATCACGAACTTCTCGTTGCCCTTGGCAAAGTCGCTCAAGACCTTTGCCACGGCGACGGGGTCGGACCCGATGCCGTACGCCAACGGACCGACCATCTTGTCGGCCAGTCCAGCGAACGGGGTATCGGCGACCGCACGGCGCACCAGGGTGTTCTTGACCACCCGGAAATACACGCCGGAAGCCCGCGCCTTCGCGCGGAGGCTTGTCATGTCGGCCACGGCCATGCCCCGGTTCTCAACCATGACGATGGCTTGAGCACCCGCGACCTGCTTCGCGACTTCCGCGACTACCGCTTGCTTCTCTTGCAGATTGAGACTCACGGTCATTCTCCTTGATCGGCGCAACCGCGCGTGATTGCGCGGCTGTGCCCCCAAACACCCAACAGGCAACGGCCTACGGAGTGCATTGCGGTGACCATTCGTCCAGGAAATCCTGGTCGAGGGCACCATCTACGCCGGGTAAATCACCCTTGGCCGGAACACGGTGGACTGCGCTACCGCGCTTCGACTGGCTGACCCGATTGAGCTTTCGCCCCGGCGGTCTTTGACGGCACGCCGGCACCTTGCGGCACCGACGTCCCTCAAAATTGGTTGAATTACTGTTGCGGCTGCGTCGCGAGCGACGACTGATCGATGCGGACACCCGCACCCATCGTCGACGACAGGCTGATCTTGCGCAGGTAGATGCCCTTGACACCCTGCGGGCGCGCCTTGTTCAGCGCGTCGATCAGTGCGACCAGATTGGTCTTCAATTGTTCCGGCGTGAACGACGCGCGGCCGATCGTGCATTGGACGATGCCCGCCTTGTCGGTGCGGTACTGCACCTGACCGGCCTTGGCATTCTTGACCGCCTGCACCACGTCAGCCGACACCGTGCCCACCTTCGGGTTCGGCATCAGGCCGCGGGGGCCCAGGATCTGGCCCAGCTGGCCGACCACGCGCATCGCGTCCGGGGAGGCGATCACGACGTCGAAGTCCATGAAGCCTTCCTTGATGCGCGCCGCGAGGTCCTCGAAGCCGACGATGTCGGCGCCGGCAGCCGTTGCGGCGGCAGCCTTGTCGCCCTGGGCGAAGACGGCCACGCGCACGGTCTTGCCCGTGCCCGACGGCAGCACGACCGAGCCGCGGACGGTCTGGTCGGACTTCTTGGCGTCGACGCCGAGATTGACGGCCACGTCGACCGACTCGTCGAACTTGGCAATGGCATTTTCCTTGACGAGCTTCAGCGCCTCGTCGAGGGCGTAGAACTTGTTGCGGTCCACTTTGCCGAGGACCGTCTTCATGCGCTTGGTGAGCCGCGGGGCTTTTTGCTCGGCCATGATTATTTCACCCCTTCAACGGTGATGCCCATGCTGCGGGCGCTGCCGGCGATCGTGCGCACCGCGGCGTCCATGTCGGCGGCGGTGAGATCGGGCATCTTGGTCTTGGCGATTTCTTCAGCCTGGGCGCGCGTCAGCTTGCCTACCTTGTCGGTATGCGGCTTGGGGCTGCCCTTGTCGACCTTGGCCGCCTTCTTGATGAGGACGGTGGCCGGCGGGGTCTTCATGATGAACGTGAAGCTCTTGTCCGCGTAGGCAGTGATCACCACGGGAATGGGCAGGCCGGCTTCCAACTTCTGGGTCTGGGCGTTGAACGCCTTGCAGAACTCCATGATGTTGAGGCCGCGCTGGCCGAGTGCGGGGCCGATGGGCGGGCTGGGATTGGCTTTGCCGGCCGGCACTTGCAACTTGATGAATCCGACGATTTTCTTCGCCATGACATGCTCCTAAGTTGGGTGATAGCGGGCGCGCTGCGCGCCCTCCCCGGTTAAAACGATCAGGCTTTTTCTACCTGTGCGAAATCCAGTTCTACAGGCGTCGACCGACCGAAGATCGTCACCGACACCCGCAACTTGCTCTTCTCGTAATTCACGTCTTCCACATTGCCGTGGAAATCCGTGAACGGACCATCCTTGACCCGCACCGCCTCGCCCGTCTCGAACAACACCTTGGGGCGCGGCTTTTCGACGCCTTCCTGCACCTGCCGCAGGATCGCATCCACTTCCTTTTGCGAAATCGGCGTGGGCTTGTTGGCCGTGCCGCCCACGAAGCCGGTGACCTTTGGCGTGCTCTTGACGAGGTGCCAGGAGTCGTCGGTCATTTCCATTTCCACCAGCACGTAGCCGGGGAAGAACTTGCGCTCGGAGATGGCCTTGGCACCGTTCTTCATCTCGACGACTTCTTCCACCGGAACCAGGATCTGGCCGAACTGGTCTTGTAGCTCGGAACGGCGAATGCGCTCAACGAGCGCGCGCTGCACGCTCTTTTCAAAGCCCGAGTATGCGTGGACCACAAACCATTTCTTGCTCATCCGTCGACCCTGCCTGTCAGCATTTTTATGATCCAGGCAAGCGCGGTGTCCACCGAGAACAGGAACAGCGCCATGATGACCACGAACACGAAGACGATGCCGGTGGTCTGCAACGTTTCCTTGCGCGTGGGCCACGACACCCGGCCGGCTTCCGCCCACGACTCCTGCGCAAACGCGAAGAATTCCTTGCCCGGCGCCGACAGCCATGCAACGCCGGCGGCCGCCAGCAAGCCGCCGAGGATCATCAGCACCCGCAATACCTGGGCGGTTTCGGCAAAGTAGTAGTAGCCGGCAACCCCGGCCACCACACATGCGAACGCCAGCACGATTTTTACTTTATCCATTTCAGCTCACAGGCTTCGCGGCGCGGTGGTGGGATTCAAGCGGCACCTTTTCGCGCCGCACTCCACTTCCGCACTTTGCTGCCTGCCTTGTCGCCTTTCATTCCTGCATTCATCGGACCGCCACTTCCCGGCGCCTGTTGCAACAACCCGGGCACCCGAAAGTGGCAGGCCAGGAGGGAATCGAACCCCCAACCTGCGGTTTTGGAGACCGCCGCTCTGCCAATTGAGCTACTGGCCTGTAACCCTTGTTACTTGATGACCTTGGCGACGACGCCGGCACCGACGGTACGGCCGCCTTCGCGAATCGCGAAGCGCAGACCCTCTTCCATCGCGATCGGCTGGATCAGCGTCACCGTCATC
>JBKJSU010000343.1:0-4380 GCA_046594415.1 Casimicrobiaceae bacterium
TCGGCAATGGGCATGCCGAGCCAAGGCGCGCCCGCGGCATGGCCATCGGCGCGGAAGTCGCTCTGCCGCAGGCGGAAATCGATGTTGTCGCTGCCCAGGCCGCGCACCAGCCGGCCGGCGAGCGCAAGTTCCTCGAGCGTGGCGTGCGGCGACACCAGCGCCCCGACGTCGCCTGCGCCGTGCTTCGCGACGATGTCGGTGAGGCCGTGGACCACGAATTCCAGCGCCGTGGCCCAGTCGACCGTCGTCCATTCGCCGCCCTGCTTGATCATCGGCGCGGTCAGCCGCTCATCGGAGTTGAGCGCCGCGTACGAAAATCGATCCTTGTCCGAAATCCAGCATTCGTTGACGGCCTCGTTCTCCAGCGGCAGCACCCGCATCACGCGATTGCCCTTCACCTGAACCACAAGGTTGCTGCCGAGGCCGTCGTGCGGCGACACCGATTTGCGCCGCGACAGCTCCCACGTGCGCGCGGCGTAACGGAACGGGCGCGACGTCAGCGCGCCCACCGGGCAGACGTCGATCGAATTGCCGGACAATTCGGAATCGACCGTCTTGCCGACGAACGCCACGATCTCCGCGTGCTCGCCGCGGCCGATCATGCCGAGCTCCATCACGCCGGCGATTTCCTGGCCGAAGCGCACACAGCGCGTGCACTGGATGCAGCGGCTCATTTCCTCCGCCGAAATCAGCGGGCCGATGTCCTTGTGGAACACCACGCGCTTGGGTTCGTTGTAGCGCGACGACGAGCCGCCGTAACCGACGGCCAGATCCTGCAGCTGGCACTCGCCGCCCTGGTCGCAGATCGGGCAATCGAGCGGATGATTGATCAGCAGGAACTCCATCACGCCCTTCTGCGCCTTGATGGCGGAAGCCGATTGCGTCCAGACCTTCATGCCCGCGGCGGCAGGCGTGGCGCAGGCCGGCAGCGGCTTGGGCGCCTTTTCGACCTCGACCAGGCACATCCGGCAGTTAGCCGCGATGGACAGCTTCTTGTGATAGCAAAAATGCGGGACGTAGATGCCAAGCGCCGTGGCGCCGTCCATGACGGTGCTGCCCGGTTTGACCTGCACCGGTTTGCCGTCGATTTCGATGTTCAACATGGTGGACGAGTCGGCTTCAGGCGCTAGACGTAGGTCGGCACAAGGCAGTGCTTGTGATCGATGTGGTACTGGAATTCGTCGCGGAAGTGCTTGAGAAAACTCTTGACCGGCAGCGCCGCGGCGTCGCCCAGCGCGCAGATCGTGCGGCCGGCGATGTTATCGGCCACCGAATTCAGCGCGTCGAGATCTTCATTACGGCCCTGGCCGTGCTCGACGCGGTCGACCATGCGCCACAGCCAGCCGGTGCCTTCGCGGCACGGCGTGCACTGGCCGCACGACTCTTCGTAGTAGAAGTAGGACAGCCGCAGCAGCGACTTCACCATGCAGCGGGTCTCGTCCATGATGATCACGGCGCCCGACCCCAGCATCGAACCCGCCTTGGCGATCGAGTCGTAGTCCATATCGGTGGCCATCATCACGTCGCCGGGCAGCACCGGCATCGACGAACCGCCGGGGATGCAGGCCTTCAACGCACGACCGCCGCGCATGCCGCCGGCCATCTGCAACAGTGTGGCGAACGGCGTGCCGAGCTTCACTTCGTAGTTGCCGGGCCGGACGACGTCGCCGGACACCGAGAAAATCTTGGTGCCGCCGTTGTTGGGCTTGCCCAGCGCGAGGAAGGCCTCGCCGCCGTGGTTCATGATCCACGGCACCGCGGCAAACGTCTCGGTGTTGTTGATCGTGGTGGGCTTGCCGTACACGCCGAAGGACGCGGGGAACGGCGGCTTGAAGCGCGGCTGCCCCTTCTTGCCTTCGAGCGACTCCAGCAGCGCCGTTTCCTCGCCGCAGATGTAGGCGCCGAAGCCATGGTGGTTGTGCAGGTGGAACGAGAACGACGAGCCCAGGATGTTGTTGCCCAGGAGTCCTGCCGCGTAGGCTTCCTCGACCGCCTCCTCGCAGCGCAGGTACGCCTCCCAGATTTCGCCGTGGATGTAGTTGTAGCCGCGGGTGGCGCCCATCGCATACGCGCCGATGGCCATGCCCTCGATCACCGCATGCGGGTTGTAGCGCAGGAGGTCGCGGTCCTTGAACGTGCCCGGCTCGCCTTCGTCGGAATTACACACGACGAATTTGTCGCCGACGTAGTTCTTGGGCATGAAGCTCCACTTGAGCCCCGTGGGAAAGCCCGCGCCGCCACGGCCGCGCAAGGCCGATTTCTTCAGCTCGGCGACGATCTGGTCCGGCGCGATCTTGTCGGCGATGATCTTCTTCAGCGCGTCATAGCCGCCACGCGCGATGTAGTCCTTGAGCCGCCAGTTGCTGCCGTTCAACCCCGTCATCAGGATGGCATCGGGACCGTAGTCCAGGAATTCGGCGGGCGCGTTCATGCGGCGTCTCCGTGGCCCTGCCGGCCCTCGCCGCGCGCGGCCGCCTGCTGCAGTTCGTCGACCAGTTCATCCAGCCGGGCATCGCTCATGAAGCTGCACATGCGCCGGTCATTGACGACCAGCACCGGGGCATCGCCGCAGGCGCCCATGCATTCGCCTTCCTTCAGCGTGAACACGCCGTCCGCGCTGGTCTGGTTGTAGCCGACCTCGAGCCGCGCCTTCAGGTGTGCGACCGCGCCTTCGGCGCCGGATAGCGCGCACGGCAACCCGGTGCAGATCGAGATCTTGAAGCGACCCTGCGGCTTCATGTTGTACATCGTGTAGAACGTGGCCACTTCGTAGACCGCCACTGGCGGCATGCCGAGATAGCCGGCCACCGCGTCCATCACGCCGGTGGAAAGCCAGCCATGCTCGTCCTGCGCGAATCCAAGCGCCGACATCACGGCCGACTGCTTCTGGTCGGCAGGATACTTCGCCACTTCGCGATCGATTTTCTGCTGGAGTTCGGCGGAGAGCATGCGGTTGTCCATCAGCGGATGAAATAGCCGGTGACACGCCACAGTCCGTCGTTTTCGCGGACCAGCGTGACTTCTTCCTCGGCCGTCTTGTTGGCGACGAACTTGGTACTGAACATGATCACGATCTTCTCGCCCGGTTCGCCCTTGGGGTCGGGCGTGGTGTAAGCGAGTTTCTCGGCCTTGCGCAGCACCACGCGGCCATAGGGCTTGCGCAGGTCGCGCATGCCGTCGCGCCACTGTTCACGCGTTACCGTGCCCTTGAACTCGGCTGCCGTCATCGCATAGGCATTGGCGCTGTTGCCGGCGTCGACCGGCACCAGCCAGCGCTCCGCCGAATTCAATGCCTGCCGTTCCACCGGCGACATGGCGGCCGCAGCGCCACCGGCCCATCCGGCCACGGCCGCAAGGGCGAGTGCAGCGACGAAGGCGCGGCGCGGGTTCACCGGTCGACCGATCCGAACACGATGTCCTGCGTACCGATGATCGCGACGACGTCGGCGATCATGTGCCCGCGCGACATCTCGTCGAGCGCCGACAGATGCACATAGTCGGGGGCGCGCAGCTTGACGCGGTACGGCTTGTTGGCGCCGTCGGAGATGATGTAGACGCCGAACTCGCCCTTCGGGTGCTCGATGGCCGCATAAACTTCGCCCGGTGGCACGTGCATGCCTTCGGTGAAGAGCTTGAAATGATGGATCAGCTCTTCCATGTTCGCCTTCATCGCCTCACGATCGGGCGGCGCGATCTTGTGGTTACCGGTGATGACGGGGCCTGGGTTGACCTTGAGCCACGCAATGCACTGCTGGATGATCCGGTTGGACTGCCGCATCTCTTCAATGCGCACCAGATAGCGGTCGTAGCAGTCGCCGTTCACGCCGACGGGGATGGCGAACTGCAGCCGGTCGTAGACCTCGTAGGGCTGCTTCTTGCGCAGGTCCCACGGCACGCCCGAGCCGCGCAGCATCGGGCCGGTGAAGCCCAGTTCCACCGCGCGCTCCGGCGTGACCACGCCGATGCCGACGGTGCGCTGCTTCCAGATCCGATTCTCGGTGAGCAACTCTTCGTATTCGTCGACGCGCTTCGGAAACCGTTCGGTGAAGTCCTGCAGGAAGTCGAGCAGCGACCCCTGCCGGTTTTCGTTCAACCGCTCCATCTCCCGCGCGTTGCGCAGCTTGGAGGCCTGGTACTGCGGCATGCGGTCCGGCAGGTCGCGGTAGACGCCGCCTGGCCGGTAATAGGCCGCGTGCATCCGTGCGCCCGACACCGCTTCGTAAATGTCGAACAGGTCCTCGCGCTCGCGGAACGCATAGAGGAACGGCGTCATCGCGCCGACGTCGAGCGCATGGGCACCCAGCCACAGCAGGTGGTTGAGGATGCGCGTGACTTCGTCGAACATCGTGCGGATGTACTGCGCGCGCTCCGGCACTTCGA
>JBKJSU010000078.1:0-2993 GCA_046594415.1 Casimicrobiaceae bacterium
GGCAATGCGGCCGACGTCGACGCGGCGGTGCGCGCAGCGCAGGCCGCGCGGGAAGGCGCGTGGGGCAAGCTCGCGCCGGCCGAGAAGGGACGCCTGCTGCACACGCTGTCGCGGGCCATCCTTGAGCATGCGGAAGAACTGGCGCTGCTTGAGGCGCGCGACTGCGGCAAGCCGTTGCAGCAGGCGCGCGCCGACGTCGCCGCGTGCGCCCGCTACTTCGAGTTCTATGGCGGCGCCAGCGACAAGCTGCACGGCGAGACCATTCCCTATCCGCAAGGCTTCACGGTGCTGACATGGCGCGAGCCGCAAGGCGTCACCGGCCACATCATCCCGTGGAACTATCCGCTGCAGATCTTTGGCCGGTCGGTGGGGGCATCGCTGGCCGCAGGCAATGCGTGCGTGGTCAAGCCCGCGGAAGACGCGTGCCTGTCGCTGCTGCGCATCGCGATGCTGGCGGCCGATATCGGCTTGCCCGGCGGCGCGCTTAACATCGTCACGGGCCTCGGCAGCGAAGCGGGCGTCGCGTTGGCGCAGCATCCGGGCATCCGGCATCTCTCCTTCACGGGATCCGCCGCGACCGGGGTGTCGGTGACCACCGCGGCGGCGCAGCATCACTGCCCGGTCACGCTCGAGCTCGGCGGCAAGTCGCCGCAGGTCGTATTTGCCGACGCGGACTTCGATGCGGTGCTGCCCGCGGTCGTCAACGCCATTGTGCAGAATGCCGGACAGACATGTTCGGCCGGCAGCCGGCTCCTGGTCGAGCGCAGTTGCTACGAGGAGGTATTGGCGCGGCTGGGCGAGCGCTTTGCGGCGCTGCAGACGGGGCCGGCGCTGGCGGATCTCGATTGCGGTCCGCTGATCCGCGGCTCGCAGTTGCAGCGCGTGCGCGGGTTCCTGGCCGACGCTGCCCGCGATGGCATTCCCATCGTGGCGCAAGGCCGCATCGCGGCCGACGCGCCGGCGGGCGGCTTCTACATGGCGCCGGTCCTGTTGCGCGATGTGCCTGCCGACCATCGGCTGGCGTGCGAGGAAGTGTTCGGCCCGGTGCTCGCGGCGATGTCGTTCACCGACGAAGCCGACGCCATTCGTCTCGCCAACGGCACCGACTTCGGCCTGGTGGCCGGCGTGTGGACGCGCGATGGCGCGCGGCAGTTGCGCATGGCGCGCGCGCTGGCCAGCGGCCAGGTCTATATCAACAACTACGGCGCGGGCGGCGGCGTGGAGTTGCCCTTCGGCGGCGTCAAGCACTCCGGCCACGGGCGCGAGAAGGGCTTCGAGGCGCTGTACGGCTTCACGGCACTCAAGACCGTCGTGCTGCGGCACGATTGAGCGCTCGCGCGTGCGGGCGCCGCGCTGCTCGCGCGCCGGCACAGTCTCAACCATAACCAACAACGAGGACATCCCATGAGACTTGCAGGCAAGACGGCCGTGGTGACCGGCGCCGGATCGGGCTTCGGCCGTGGCATTGCACAACGCTTCGCTGCCGAAGGCGCACAGGTGGTCGTCAACGATGTGAATGCCGAGAATGGCGAACACACGGTGGCCGACATCGTCGGTCGCGGCGGCAAGGCCCGCTTCTGCGCGGGCGACGTCGGCAAGGACGGCGACGTCAAGCGGCTGATGGACTTTGCGCTGGCGGCGTATGGCGTGATCGACATCGTCGTCAACAACGCGGGCACCACGCACAAGAACCAGCCGATGCTCGACGTCAGCGAGGAGCAGTTCGACAAGATCTACGCGGTCAACGTGAAAAGCCTGTTCCTGACCGCGAGGCACGCCGTGCCGCACATGCGCACGCGGCGCAACGGCGTGTTCATCACCATCGCGTCCACCGCGGGCGTACGGCCGCGACCGGGACTCACCTGGTACAACGGCAGCAAGGGCGCGGCCATTGTCACGTCGCGGTCGATGGCCGCGGAGCTGGCCAAGGACAACATCCGCGTCAACATCATCAATCCGGTGGCGGGGGAGACGGCAATGCTCGCCGATTTCATGGGGCAGGACACGCCCGAGCGGCGCGCGCAGTTCATCGCCTCGATCCCGCTGGGGCGCCTGTCGCAGCCTTCCGACATCGCCACGGCCGCGGTTTTCTTCGCGTCCGACGAGGCCTCGTTCATCACCGGCGCGTGTCTCGAGGTGGACGGCGGCCGCTGCGTCTGAGCACGGCCGGCTACATCGCGGCGGCGGCGTGCCGCGCGAGGAGCGGCACCTCGATGTCGAGGTGGCCATCGACGCGCGCCATCCTGAGCCCGGGCGCGTAGCGCGACAACAACTTCAGCATGGGGTCGTTGTCGGTCATCACGATCCCGCGGAAGCGCGCTATGCCGCGCGCGAGCGCAGCGATGGCGAGCCGGGCCAGCAGCGTGCGGCCAACGCCCTGGCCCTGGAAGGCATCCACGACCAGTACCGCAACCTCGGCAGTGTCCGCCTGCCCGGGGACCCGCACAAAGCGCGCGATGCCGACACCTTCGGGCGCAGCATCGGGTCCATTGACGACGGCGCCGAGCGCGTAGCGATCGTGGCCGTCCAGCACCGTCAACGCGTCGAGCTCGCGCTCCGAGAAACGAAAGCGCGGCGTGAAGAAGCGGCGCCGGCTCGACTCCGGCGACACCCGGGCGATCGCCCTCTCGATCAGCGGCCGCGCGGCCGGTGTGATCGGTTGGATCGTCAGCACGCGCCCGTCGCGCAGGCGCGCGGTGGGCGACGCAATGGGGGAGGCGATGGTCAACATGGCGGTTCGATCCGATATCAGGTTGCAATCAAAGCATTTATATAATATTATGATCATCATGACAAGATATTCCGAACAGCACAAGCAAGCCACGCGGGCCCGGATACTGGCGGCCGCGGATCGGCGCATCAAGGTCGAGGGCATAGCCGCGGCGTCGGTGGAGGAGGTCATGCGCGATGCCGGGCTGACGGTCGGGGGGTTCTACGCGCACTTTCCGTCGAAAGAGGCGTTGGCGCGCGAGGCGCTCTTCGACGGGCTGGCG
>JBKJSU010000469.1:0-2843 GCA_046594415.1 Casimicrobiaceae bacterium
AACGCGGCAAAGCTTGCGTTGCGCGGTTCAATTTTTTCCACATCGATGCCGACATCCACGCCTTCGCGCGCGATGGCTACGGCGATGCCCGGCTTGTGCGCGAGCGAAATGCGGATAGCACCGGCCAGCGGTCCGGTCACGCGCGGCCGCCCTGTGGCATCGGCGCCGATGCCGATCTCCAGCGGGAATACGGAACGGCGACCGCGCTGGAACAGCAGGTTGCGCACGGCATCCTTCGCCGCAATGCGGCCGCTCAGCCATTCGCTTCGGCGCAGCACCTGGCGCACACCGCCCAATTGCTCGATCTCGCGCGACGACAGGAAACGGCGGATCAGAAACTCGATGGTCTTGGAACTCCAGCCCGGGTCGTGCAGCACCACGAAACCGTCGGGGTCGGGTGCGGCAAGCAGGTTCCGGTCCGGCTGCCGCAGCACCGGAAAGATCGGGCCGCCGGTGGGGAAACGCCAGCCTTCCCACGCGGTCACGCGCGCGTACAGCACGCCGTTGCGCGTCAGCTCGAAATCGGAGCGCACTTCACGGCGGCCGATGGAGCGGTTCCATACCGTGCAGGTGAAACGGTCTCCTGGCGCGGGTTCGGGCCCATAGAACCGGATGCTGCCGATGCGCACCGGCATCGACATCCGGTCTTCGGTGTTGGCCATGATCACCCACAGGCCGGCAAGCTGGCCCGCGGCATCGAGCAGCGCGCCCTTGGCCGGCAGTGCTACCAGCGTGCCGCGCATGCCTTCGGGACTGAAGGCGTTGATATCGACGATGCCCTGGTACAGCGGACCGTGAAAAAGCCATCGCTCGCGGTAGATCTCGTCCATCGGAATCGGATACGGCTTGGCTTCGCGCAGCGGCTCGGCGAGCGGCGGCGGCGGGTCCGGAAAGCGATCGGCCATCGTGACCGTGCCATCGAAGTGGCGATCGATGCTCACCCGTATCTTGTCCGGGCCGACGCGCTCGCAGGCGATGGCAAGCTCGACCGCCGGCTCAGCGTACAGCCACGTGCGTGCGGCAATGTCCTCCACCGCGATCGCGATGCGGTGTGGGTCGAAGCGCTGCGCCGCCTCCATCAACAGTGCGATCGCCATCGTCATCGGCGCAGTGGGCGCACGATCGGCGATCGCCGGCCAGCCCTCTCGTTGCGGAATCAGGCAGTGGTCAAGCAACTCGGGAAACGTGTCGACCGAAACAACGAGCGTGTCGACATGCGCGGCATTCGCCGCGGCGGCCGCCGGCGCGACCGCGACGGCGGAGAACGCCTGCGCGACGGACATCTGGGCCGCTACCGTTTCTCGCATCACCGCGTCGAATTCGGCGAACAGTGGATGCCCGACCTGGACCGGGCCGGGCGCGGCAGGCATCGCGGCGCGCAGCACCTGCGCGTCGAAGTGGACGAGTGGAAAGCTCAAGTCGAGCGGCAACGCGCGGGATGCCGGCACGGGGGCGGCACTCGGATTCGCCAGCAGGTGCGGCAGGTCGATCGCGGCGCCTTCGACGTAGAGCGCCGCGGCGGCGTGCCGCAACTGGTCGAGGCCATCGCGCTGGGTGGCGATCATCGACACCGCGCAGTGTGGCTTCCCGACAAGCACATCGTCGACGAAGGCGATGGTGCTGCCGGTACCGATCTGCACGAAGGCCCGCACGCCGTTGCGATAGAGCGCCAAAATCAACTCGCGAAAGCGCACCGGCTGCACCAGGTGCTCGATGAAGAGTTCGGTGATGGCCGCTGGATCCGCCGGGTAGGGCGCGCAGGTGGTGGCCGACCATAGGGGAACCGTCGGCGCGCACAACTGCAGTCGTGCCAGGTGTTCGCGATAGAAGTCGACGTGGCCGACCAGTGCGGGGGAATGAAAGCCGGAACGAAACGGCAGGATCTCATGCAGGATGCGCTGTTCGCGCAGGCGCGCGACGACGTCCGCAATGGCATCCTGGGGGCCGCACAGGATCGACTGGTGAACGCAGTTGTCGTGCGATACGGTGACATTCTTCAGGTCGGGGAACAGCGCCGCGCTCCGCTCCGCTCCCGCGCCCACCGCAACATAGGTCAGCGGGACGACCTGCAGCGACCCGGGATCGAGCGCCGCAGTGAACTCGTCGAGCGAGGCATGGGCGAACATGCCCGCCGCTGCCATACCCGACCATTCGCCGATGCTGTGGCCGGCGATCGCATCCGGGACGAGGCCCATGCGTCGCGCAACAGCGGCCAGGAAGCTGTTGAGCCGGGCGACGCTCACGCCCTGCCGTTCGAGATCGCCGACCTCAAGTTCCGGTGGCGCGATATCGAAGTGCGCCGCAATGCCTTCGATGCGCGGCGCGAACGCAGCCTCGACGCCGGGAAACAGGAAGGCCAGCTTGCCGCCCTGGCGCAGCAGTCCGGACGGCGAAAAGAAGATGCCATCGCGGGCCGGCCTTCGCTTGCCGGCCGCCACCGCAGCACGCGCAATCTCGAGTCGCTCCGGCGTGGGGTCCAGCACCACGAGTCGCCAGGTACCCTCGCCACCGCGCCGCCCCGAATTGAGCGCTGCCAGCAAAGCCTCCTGCGAATCCGCGGCGACCACCAGCGCGGCCGCGGCGTTCGTTGCCGAGCGCGCGCGGCGCACCGAGCGCGCGGCGCGCGCCGGGGCATCGAGAATGACGTGCGCGTTGATGCCGCCGAAGCCGAACGCGTTGACGGCGGCGCGGCGCATCGGCCCGTCCCATGGTTCGGCTTCGCCGATCATCCGGAAACGCGTGGCCTGCAGTGCCGTGTTGGGTTCGTCGCAATGCAGCGTGGGCGGCCGCACACCGTGATAGACCGCCAGCGCGGCCTTGATGAGGCCGGCCGCGCCCGCGGC
>JBKJSU010000593.1:0-3679 GCA_046594415.1 Casimicrobiaceae bacterium
GCCGACAGCGGCAGCGGCTGCCCCCCCCACTCGTTGACCATTCGGATTGCCTGGTCGGCCGCGCACTCGAGCGTCAGCGTGGTTTCGGTGGCCGGCAGCGGCAGGCACTTCAACGACACTTCGGTCACGATGCCCAGCGTGCCGAGCGCGCCGGTCATCAGGCGTGACGCATCGAAACCGGCGACATTCTTCATCACGCGACCGCCGAATTGCAGGTCCTGGCCCATGCCGTCGAGCACCCGCACGCCAAGCACGAGGTCGCGCACGGCACCGGCATACGGACGCCGGGGACCGGACAGGCCGCTGGCAATCGCGCCGCCCAGCGTGCCGCCCTCGCCGAAGTGTGGCGGCTCGAAGGCAAGCATCTGGCCCCGTGCGCGCATCGCGCTCTCGATGGCCGTGAGCGACGTGCCGGCACGGGCGGTCAGCACCAGTTCCGTCGGTTCATAGTCGATGATACCGGCGTACGTGGACGTGTCGAGCACTTCCCCGGTGAGCGCGCCGCCGTAGAAATCCTTGGTGCCGCCGCCACGGATGCGCAGCGGCGTCCCGGCCGCGGCGGCACTGCGCACGCGCGCTTCCAGGGCTTCGAGCGCAGGATCCATCACGGCCGGACCACGGACTCGATCGCGTCCCGGTACAGGAGGCGCGGCTCGTCGGCCGCGATGATCTCGGTTTCCGCCAGCGCCGCAGCCTCCCACTCCTGCAGGAATGGATGCGCAAGCAACGCCGCCAGGTACTCGCCGGCCGCGCCCGCCGGCTTGACGAGATAGGTCTGGAATCGGAACGCGACCGGCGCGTAGAACACATCGGCCAGGCTGAACGCTCCGCACAGGAAGCTGCCACCCGCTCCGAAGCGCGTACGCCCTTCCGTCCACAGGCTCTCGATCCGGTGCACACTGGCCGCAGTGGCGTCCGACCACGGCCGGACGTCCATGCGTTCACGAATGCACATCGTCATCGCATTGCGCATCGCGCCAAAGCCCGAGTGCATCTCGCACGCCGCCGCGCGCCCCCACGCGCGCGCCGCCCGATCGGCGGGCCACATGCCCGGATGGCGCTCGGCCAGGTACTCGCCGATGGCCAGCGAATCCCAGATCGCGATGGCACCGTCGTGCAATGCCGGCACCAGTGCCGTGGGCGAGAACGCGAGATTGGCCGGATTGAAGGCGCCGGTGAGGCTGACCTGCACTTCGTGGAACGGCACGCCGGACAGCTTGACCGCGAGCCAACCGCGCAGCGACCACGACGAATAATTCTTGTTGCCGATGTAGAGGGTGACCATGGTCAGAGGGGAATCGTCTTACCCGGGTTCATGATGTTGAACGGATCGAACGCGCGCTTGATCGTGCGCATCAGGTCCACCGCCTCGCCGTGCTCGGCCACGAGTGCATCGAGCTTGTGCACGCCGATACCGTGCTCGCCGGTGCAGGTGCCGCCCATCGCGATGGCCCGCATGCTGACGCGATGCGCAATGCCTTCGGCCTGTTCACGTTCGGCGGCACTGGCCGGATCGTAGAGCACCAGCACGTGGAAATTGCCGTCGCCGACGTGGCCGACGATGGGCGACAGCAAGCCGACCTGATCGAGATCGGCGCGCGTTTCGAGAAGACAATCGGCAAGCCTCGAAATCGGCACGCAGGCATCGGTGGAGAATGCGTGCTTGCCCGGCGCGAGCGCCAATGCCGCGTAGTACGCATTGTGGCGCGCCTTCCAGAGCCGTGACCGGTCCTCCGGCTGCGTGGCCCACTGGAACGCGCTGCCGCCATGCTCGGCGGTGATCGCCTGCATCATCTCGGCCTGCTCGCGCACGCCGGCATCGGTGCCGTGAAATTCGAACAGCAGCGTGTGCTGCGCGGCAAAGCCTTCCAGCTTGGAGTACCGGATGCAAGCGTCCATCTGCAGCGCGTCCAGCAACTCGATGCGCGCGACCGGCAGGCCGACCTGCATCGCCGTGATCACGGCGTCCACCGCCGCCTTGAGGTCGGGGAACTGGCACACCGCGGCCGAGATGGCCTCGGGAATGCCGTAGAGGCGCAACTGGATTTCGGTGATGATGCCAAGCGTGCCCTCGCTGCCGACGAAAAGCCGCGTGAGGTCGTAGCCCGCGGAGGACTTGCGGGCGCGGCCACCCGTGCGCACGATGCGGCCGTCGGCGGTAACCACGGTCAGTCCAAGCACGTTCTCGCGCATCGTGCCGTAGCGGACCGCGTTGGTGCCGGAGGCGCGCGTGGACGCCATGCCGCCGATCGTGGCATTGGCGCCCGGGTCGATCGGAAAGAACAGTCCGGTGCCCTTCAACTCGGCATTGACCTGTTCGCGCGTCACGCCGGCCTGCACGCGGCAGTCGAGATCCTTCTCGTTGATTTCCAGCATGCGGCTCATCTGCGACAGGTCGATGCACACGCCCCCGTACAAGGCGGCCACGTGCCCTTCCAGCGAGGTGCCGACGCCGAAGGCAATCACTGGCATGCGCGCGGCGTTGCATAGGCGCACGATGCCGGCTACCTCCTCGTTGGTATGCGGATAGACGACGACATCGGGCAACCCCGCGTCGGCCATGCCTTCGCCGTGGCCGTGCTGTTCGCGGATCGCGGCCGTGGTCACCGCGCGATCGGCGAAGTCGCGGCGCAGGGTTGCCACCACGCCCTCCAGCTCGGCCGCCGTGGGGCGGGCGCGCAATTCGTTCAGTGCGTTCATCGGTCAACCTTCATCGGACTCAGAACCGCGGCAATTCCGGATGCCGCAGCTCGC
The DNA here is from genome assembly GCA_046594415.1 of Casimicrobiaceae bacterium. Classification (GTDB taxonomy): domain Bacteria; phylum Pseudomonadota; class Gammaproteobacteria; order Burkholderiales; family Casimicrobiaceae; genus VBCG01. The sequence continues at coordinate 2,755 of JBKJSU010000593.1, forward strand.
CGTGATGGACGTGCATCTTTCCCATCTCGGCGCAGCGTTGCAACGTGGGCACGGCCTTGCCCGGATTAAGGAGGCCGAGCGGATCGAAGGCCGCCTTGATGGCGTGGAAGCGCTCCAGTTCCGCGGTGCGGAACTGCACGCACATGCCGTTCAGTTTCTCGACGCCCACGCCGTGCTCGCCAGTGATGGTGCCGCCGACCTCGATGCACAGCTCCAGGATGCGATCGCCAAATTCGAGCGTCTTCTCCGAATCGCCGGGCTTGTTGGCGTCGAACAGGATCAGCGGATGCAGATTGCCGTCCCCCGCGTGAAACACGTTGGCGCACTCGAGTCCGAACTCCTTCGACCAGCCGGCAATCGCGCGCAGCAAACGCGGCAGCGCCTTGCGTGGAATGGTCCCGTCGATGCAGTAGTAATCGGGCGCCAGGCGACCGACGGCGGGAAACGCCGCCTTGCGGCCCGACCAGAACAGCAGCCGCTGCGCCTCGTCCTTCGACACGCGAATCTCCGTGGCGCCGGACGCGGTGAGCACGCGCTTGATCTCGGCCATCTCGGCGGCCACTTCCTCGGGCGTGCCGTCGGCCTCCACCAGCAGCACCGCCGCGGCGTCCAGCGGATAGTTGGCATGCACGAACTGCTCGACCGCGCGGGTGGCAGCCTGGTCCATCATTTCGAGGCCCGCAGGGATGATGCCGGCGCCGATGATCGCGCCGACCGCGGCGCCCGCCTGCTCGACGTCGGCAAAGGCGGCCAGCGCGACCTGCGCCAGTTGCGGCTTGGGGCAAAGCTTGACCGTGATCTCAGTGATCACCGCCAGCAGCCCCTCGCTGCCGGTGATGAGCGCGAGCAGGTCGTAGCCGGCACTGTCGAGCGCATCGCCACCGAACTCCACCACGTCGCCGTTGATCAGCACGCCGCGCACGCG
>JBKJSU010000218.1:0-2973 GCA_046594415.1 Casimicrobiaceae bacterium
AGGTAACCGGCGCGCCGCCCCGGACGACCGATGAGAACGAAGCCGCATACCGGCGCGTCCGAGTTGACCGCTGGGTTAGGGCACTGAGTAGTGATCAGCGAATCCATTGCGATGCGATAGCCAGCAAATGGTATGTGGTAGCCACGATGGTAGCGAGGACGAAAAGGAAGCCGAGGAAGTTGAGTTGAAAGTGCGCGGACCCAAAGCAGCCACCAAGTGCGAGAAAATATGCTGCGATCTTTCGATCTTCTGAAGAAGTTAGGGTCGCGTCCTCGGCGAGTTGTGACCAGTTGTAGAAGAAATACTGGAACAGCGGCCGCACGCAAACGACTGCTACGGCAACCGCCGTGGCGAGAAGGTAGGGATGTTCGATTGGCATGCGGGTGCCCTAACGAATCAGGTAACCGGCGTGCCGCCAGCGGCGTGCGCGAAACAGAAAATATGAACCGGCGCGTCCGAGTTGACCGCCGGGTTAGGCCACAGATGCGCACTCATGCCCGCACGATACGACAGAGCGTGCGCTACGACAACGGCAGCCGAGGCGGCGTTTGAGTAGCCGAGAAGCGCCGGCAAAAAGGGAAGAGCGGAAAGCAGCGCACTCGGCCTATGGAAGCGAGGCCGCAGCAGCAGCGCGGTGCAGCGCACCAGATATGCATGCCCAGAGTGTTGCGCGCGGAGGTTCACGCGCAGCGCGACCAACGCGCGCGAGGTGCGCGTCCAGGCCAATGCCGAAGCGAGAGCACCGGAGTCGAAGCCATGTGGCCTAACGAACTAGGTAACCGGCGCGCCGCCGAGGACGCGCACTGAGAACGAAGCCGCTTACCGGCGCGTCCGAGTTGACCGCCGGGTTAGGGCTCAGACGCATTTCTATGCTCTCCCATGGAGCGGTATAAATCTGGGCCAAACTGGACAATCACTGCGTCGCCCTCATGCAAGCGCAAGGTATCAAGCAACGATGGACCGGATAAAAAATTGATCGGTTTGCCCTGATACTGAAACTTGCGCCCGCGAATAAGCCGCCGCATGAAAATTAGTCCGCTGGGGAATAGCAATCGGTCGCGGCGAAAGCCACCGGCCCGACGAATAGCTCCTCGCAGCGATGTGAGGCGGGGCACTGTCCTTCGACCGGGTCGATTCACACACCCGCCCACGAAGATGTCTATCTGCAACGGTGAGCCCTAACGAGAAGTAGACATCCTAATCCTGACGCAAAATAAACCGTCAGTCATCCATTCGGCCCATATCCGGACACGAAAAAGCCGCCCAGAATCAACGCTATCGCACCCAATAGGAACGCCTAAAAAACGGCGCGCATCCCCGCTCATGGAAACTTCCGCTGGCCCCCGATTGCTCGACCACATCCGGGACAAAATCGGACTCAAGCATTGCAGCATTCGCACCAAGCAGACGCAGTTCGACTGGATTAGACGCTTCATCTGGTTCCACGACAAGCATCGCCCCTCCAAGCTCGGCGCGACCTTTAGGTTGAGGGTCCGAATGTCAGCTATCGAGCGAAGATCGCTTAGACCGTTCCTGGCCAAAAGCGGCCGGCGCATGCTGGCGCAGGGCAGCGGCGGCAAGATCGTCAACGTCGCGTCGCTGCTGTCGTTCCAGGGCGGCATCCGTGTGCCTTCGTACACCGCGTCGAAGAGCAGTCTCGCTGTCCTTACCCGTTAGCTCGCGTGCGAGTGGGCCGGCAGGGGCATCAACGTCAACGCGATCGCGCCGGGGTATTTCGACACCAACAACACGACGGCGCTGCGCGCCGATCCGGAGCGCAATCAGGCGATTCTTGCGCGGATTTCTGCCGGGTTCGGCAAAACCAGTCGTTCGCGAAGTCCGCTGTCCTGCCAACAGGCGTCGTTCCGTTTCGGGACGGTCAGGGCGACCGGTTTCCAACCTTCGCCCCCCGGGACCGCGCGAACCAAGAATTGAAATCCCGCCTGTGTCTCAGCAGTCCAGAAGCGGCTAGGCCGGATGGCAGCACCCATGTTGCTGTTGGATCGGCGGGCACTTCACCGAACCGTACGAGCAAAACACGCAGCAATCGCGCGGATGGGGCCGCAGCAGCGCCTTGCATTGGCTACATTCGTAAAAGTACAGGCATGCGTCCGTAGGCATGGTCTCCTGCTTGGCAAAGCCGCAGTGCGGACAGGTCAACACGGATTCGAGAACGACGGCGTTCATGGCGTGATCACAGGTGCGGCGTGGACGGAAAGCCAGCGTTGGTCGTGGCCTTCATCAACGCAGCGACATTGGCCTTGTCCGGGTCGAACTTCACCGTGGCGGTCTTGGTGACCAAGTCGATCTTGGTGTCTGCGACGCCGGGGACTTTACCCAGTGCGCTCTTGACGGTGATAGGACATAACTCGCAGGTCATGTTCTGGACATCGAGCACAACCGTTTGCGGCGGTGCCGCGAATGCAGCGAGCGGCGCGGTTACCAGGATGGTGAGAAGTAGCTTACGCATGGCGGCTTCCTTTCAGTAGAAGAGTGGCGCGAGCGATGGCACGGCGAGCAGGCCCAGCATTAGCACAGCGACCGTCCAGAAAGTCAGCCGCTGCCGGCGGCTGGTCTTGGGGTCGGCGCATGGCATGCCAGGTGCACACACCTGCGGCACGAGATAGAGCCGGCGGAAAGCAAGGCCGAGGAAAAGCAGCGTCAGGCCAATGAAGATCGGGCGGTACGGTTCCAATATCGTGAGGTTGCCAATCCATGCGCCACTGATTCCGAGCGTTAGGAGCACCAGCGGTCCCACGCAGCACACGGACGCGCCGATGCCTGCCAGTACCCCGGCCACCAGCGAGCCTTTGGCATTCAGTGCGACCATTGCGGTAACTCCAAAAAGATAAGGTCAGGCGTACCATACATCCCGTACCGTGGTACGGAGTCAATGGGTCGGACGATGAGCGATCAACTTACGATTGGCGGCTTGGCAAAGGCGGCGGGCGTGAACGTCGAGACGATCCGCTA
>JBKJSU010000232.1:0-5962 GCA_046594415.1 Casimicrobiaceae bacterium
GGGCTTGCGCGTCAGTCGGTGAAGAGCGACGACACCGATTCCTCGTTGGAGATGCGCGTCATCGTCTCGGCGAGCAGCTGCGCGCACGAGAGCTGGCGCACCCGGGGCAGGGCCTCCGCTTCGGCGGACAGGGGAATCGTGTCCGTAACGACCATTTCGTCGAGGTCGGACTCGGCGATGCGGGCCACCGCGCCCCCCGAAAGCACCGGGTGCGTGCAATACGCCACGACCTTGAGGGCGCCGCGCTCCTTCAGCGCCGAGGCGGCCTTGCACAGCGTATTCGCAGTGTCGACCATGTCGTCCATGATCACGCAGGTGCGGCCCTCGACGTCGCCGATGATGTTCATCACCTCCGAGACATTGGCCTTGGGCCGCCGCTTGTCGATGATGGCCAAGTCGGAATCGAGACGCTTGGCGATCGCCCGTGCCCGCACCACGCCGCCCACGTCCGGCGACACGACGATGAGGTTCTGGTAGTCGCGCTTCCACAGGTCGCCCAAAAGGATAGGCGTGGCGTAGATGTTATCGACCGGGATGTTGAAGAAGCCCTGGATCTGGTCGGCGTGCAGGTCCATCACCATGACCCGGTCCACGCCCACGGTGGACAGCATGTCGGCGACGACCTTGGCGGTGATCGCGACGCGCGCCGAGCGCGGCCGCCGATCCTGTCGCGCATAGCCGAAGTAGGGAATGGCGGCGGTGATCCGCGCGGCGGACGCGCGTTTCAACGCATCCACCATCACCATGATTTCCATCAGATTGTCGTTGGTGGGCGCGCACGTGGACTGCAGCACGAACACGTCGCGGCCGCGGACGTTTTCCATCAGCTCGACCATCACTTCGCCGTCGGAAAAGCGCCCCACTTCGCAGCGGCCGAGGCTGATGTTCAGATGCCGGCACACCGCCTGCGCGAGCTTCGGGTTGGCGTTGCCGGTGAAGATCCGCATTCGTTCGAACGCCATGGTCGCACTACCTTGAATTGGTCGTGCGAAGTCTATCCGAAATCCGCAAGCAACAAGGCCACGCGCGTGCGTGGCCCTGAATTTACGCGTTTGGAGAAATGGCTGGGGAGGTAGGGATCGAACCTACGTATGCCGGATTAGCAATCGCCCAATGTTACGGGCTTTTTTCATAGCAAGAGCTCGGAGCGCGAAGCGGCCAATGGGACACATGTGGGGCATCGGCATCTGAAAACGGTCACTTATCCACAGACCAAAGTGCTGGCTGAGGGTGCTTCAGGGGGTACGGCGAAAGCGGTCGCACGCTGCCCCCAAGGTGGAAGCGACATGCGCATCATCGCCTTCATCATCGTGCCGGCAGTGGTGCGCGACATCCTCCTCTCCCTCGGCTTGCCGATTGCGCCACCCACCATCGCTCCGGCCCGTGGTCCGCCGCTGCGGGCAGCAAAGGACGATGCCGCCAGCGACGCCGCGGCGAGCGATGCGCTTCCCGCGGACACCCTCGTCGCGCCCGCGCCGGACTTCGTCTTCGATCAGCGCGTCGCCTGGTAGTCAGGCCTCGGCGCGCGCCGCCCTGGCGGGGCGGGTGCGGCTTGCCTCGGCTTCCGCCAACCGACCTGAAGTCTGCTCGCCAGCACCGCATTGCCACGTGATCGACCCGGGAATTTGCCTCACCACCGCGTGGGCGGAGGATCGTCGGCGCTCGCTCGCCGCTTGACCAGCATCACCAAGCCCGGAATACGCGGCTTGGTGTGTTGAATTTCCTTTCCTTAAAGGTGACGTGCCCGCGCAAGGCGGAAGCATTGCGGGCGCTCTTCGCCGCGGCTGGATCAATCTCAAAACTGCGGTAACGTCCGATGACGAACGCGCTATTCTCGAAGAATGCGAGCGGGGTGAAGACGTGGCCAACGCTGCTTATCGCGATGCGCTCGACGAGGGCGACCTGCCCGCTGAAGTTCGCCCGGTGATCTAACGGCAGTAGGAGGGCGTGCAAAAGAATCACGACCAGATCCGCGACCTGCGCGACCTCTATAAGTCGAAGAGCTAGTCAAGCGCTACATCCATCGTCATTGTGGCCTGTAGTCGATGCCACCATAGCTAACCGTCGCGGCCACGCGGCGCGAGGAGCAGGTTCCTGAAAGAAGTTTCGTTCTGTTGCATCTAAAACCATTTCTCCCGGCTAGTACTGTGTGTGAGCCCGTGGCCACATGTCACCCAACCCGATGGACCAAGGAGAAATTTATGAACAAACTAGCTGCTTCCACCCTCGCAATTGCCGTCGCCGCCACGCTGTCGGCGTGCGGCGGCATGCAATCGTCGAACGCCATGTCCTCCTACAGCCAGATGCAGCTGCCGGATGCCGTCAAGGTCCCGGCGGGCAACAAGGTGGCGATGGAAACGGTCGGCGTCGGCGAGATCACGTACGAGTGTCGTGCCAAGGCTGACGCCGCGGGCGCGTTCGAATGGGTCTTCGTCGGCCCGCAGGCGGACCTCAATGCCCGCAGCGGATCGAAACTCGGAACGTACTATGGCCCGCCGGCGACCTGGGCGTCGACGGACGGCTCGAAGATCACCGGTGCGCAAGTGGCCGTGTCCCCCGGCGGAACCGGCAACATCCCGTTCCAGTTGGTGAAGGCCAACCCGGCATCGAGTGCGGGCAAGATGATGGGCGTGACTTACATCCAGCGCGTCGCCACCAAGGGCGGCGTGGCCCCGGCGGACCCCTGTGTGAGCGCCTCGGTCGGCAAGAAGTCGGTGGTAAAGTACCAAGCCGACTATATCTTCTGGACCGCGGCGTAAGCCTATAACGACCAAGGGTAGGCGGTCGCGGGCGCGACGTTTGCGCCCGCGCGCGTCCTCGCTGAGACAGGGGCAACCGCATGCCGCCATCCGCCATCCCTTTCGACTACAAAGCCGCCGTGCTCGCTTGCGCACGCGGCGAACGCTATGCGCTGCGCGCGCTGTACGACCGCGAGGCGCGCTGGCTGCTTGGCGTGGCGCTGCGCATTGTGCGCGATCGGCAGCGCGCGGAGGACGTCCTGCAGGATGCGTTCCTGCAGGTATGGCAGCACGCGGCCACCTACCAGCCTGCGCTCGGTTCGGCACGCGGGTGGATTTATACGATCGTGCGGCATCGCGCGTTGAAGGAAGTGCGCGATCCGGGACGCGAACAACCGCTCGATCCCGCAGACCTCGCCGCACTCAGCGACGCGCAGCAGCCGCTTGATGGTGCGCTGGAAGCGCGGGGAATCGATGCCGAGTTGCTCGAACGCTGCCTCGCCCGGCTTGAGGCTGCGCAGCGCGAATGCGTGGTACAGGCGTTCGTCGATGGCTTCACGCATGAGGAGATCGCCAAGCGACTGCAAACGCCGCTCGGTACGGTGAAGTCGTGGATTCGCCGCAGTCTCGTGCTGCTCAAGGATTGCATGGCGTGATCGATCTCAAGGATCCCGGCGGGCGCGCCGCCGCCGTCGGCGAGTACGTCCTCGGCACGTTGAGCGCGGCGGATCACGAGGCATTAGGGGCAGCGCTTGCACACGACCCGGCCCTGCTGGCTGAGGTCTACCTGTGGCAGGACAAACTGCTGGGATTTACCGTGCGCGTGGCGCCCGCCACGCCGTCTCTGGACTTGTGGAGTCGCATCGAGGGGGCTCTCGGGGCTGCGCCCAATGGAGTGTCGGAGCCTGCCGCGCGGCCGATCACGGCGCGCGTGGCGTCGTCCCGGAAAACACCGTGGTGGCAGCGGCTGCAACTCTGGCAGGGCTTAAGCGTTGCCGGGGCGGCGGCCTCACTGTTGCTGGCCGTACTCCTGGTCGGTCGGGTCGGCGTGCCGGAGGCTCCGGGCGCGCGTTATCTCGCCGTCCTGCAAAGCCCCGACACGCTGGCCACCGGCTACATCGTCGAGCTCGATGCCCGCCGCAAATTGCGCCTGATCCCGGTAGGCCAACCGCCCGCGGTGCCGGCGGGGCGTGCATTGCAGTTCTGGACGAAGGCGCAAGGTGCCGCAGGACCCACGTCGCTGGGTCTGGTACGGCCGGGTGAGGTGGTGGAGTTGCCAGTGTCGCGGCTGCCTGCGGCCGAAGTGCACCAGTTGTTCGAAATCACGTTGGAGCCCGAGACCGGGTCGCCGCTCGATCGGCCCACGGGGCCGATTCTGTACGTCGGCAAGACCGTGGCGTTGTAAGTATCGACGTCAGCCTCAAGTACGATAGTCATGCCTGGGCGCCGCATTTGCTCTCTATTGCCCTCGATGCGCATCCATGACCAGCGAATCCAATCCGTGGCAGGCTTGAATCGGCCCCACTGCCGCTCGCTACGGTCGCGCCAACTGCCCACCAGGCACCGCCCGCCGACGAATCGGCCCGCCGTCGCGCCGCCCGCTACGTCTGGGACCTGCTGCTCGCCCGCTTCGACGAAGTGTTCCCACTCCACTGCCCCAAAGGGGCGGGCGAGTCGCGCGTTAGCTCTGGCTGAATGTCCCGCAGTGTCCCACAGAGGACCAAGACGGAACGGAGAATTTTGTTAGCCTATTGATTCAAATGGCTGGGGAGGTAGGGATCGAACCTACGAATGCCGGAATCAAAATCCGGTGCCTTACCACTTGGCGACTCCCCAGCGGAAAACGGTGCTCCGAAGTGTTACGCAAAACCGGCCAGCGGATGGCGGGCAATGGTCCTGGCCACGAATCCACGGATGGACGGCGGCAGCGATGCAACGGCACGTCGCGCTTCGGCTTCGCTTGCGCACAGCGCGATGGCGCAGGCGCCCGAGCCGGTCATGCGCGCGTGAGGCGCGGCACCATTCAGCGCACTGATTGCACGGCGCACCTCCGGTGCCCTCGCCACGGTGACCGCCTGCAGGTCGTTGTGGCCGTAACCTTCGGAAAAGACGTCTATTTTCGCCGACGCCGTGTTTCGTGTCAATTCCGGCGCCGCGAAGATGTCTGCGGTGCGGATCGCCGCGGCCGGGCAGCCGATCGCGATCCAGCCGGCGGGCAGCGTCATCGGCGTCAGCCGCTCGCCAATGCCACGCGCCATCGCCGCAGTGCCGCCGACGAAGAACGGGACATCCGCGCCCAGCGTCGCCGCGATGGCCAGCAGCCGCGACCGCGGCAGCGCCAGTTCCCACAACCGGTTGAGCGCGAGCAGCGTGCTGGCGGCATCCGAGCTGCCGCCGCCCAGGCCGCCGCCGATGGGGATGCGCTTGTCCACCGCAAGCTCGACGCCGAAGCGCGTGCCGCTTTCCAACTGCAGCGCCTGCGCCGCGCGAAGCGCAAGATCGTCGATGGCGGCAACACCCGCCACGTCGTTGCTGCGCACGATTGCGCCATCGTCGCGCCGGCGCAACGTGATGGTGTCGGCGAGATCGACCAGCGCGAACAGCGACTCCAGCGTGTGATAGCCGTCGGCGCGGCGCCCGGTCACGTGGAGAAAGAGATTGATCTTGGCGGGGGCCGCGACAGCGAGCATGACGGACGCTGCGGTCACGGCGTCCTGGCCTCGTTCCAGCGATCGATGACCAGCCGCACCTCGACGATCTCCGTATCCGGATAGCGCATCACGAGCCGCGTGGGCTGCGCCGGCGGCGCGCCGTCGGCGTAGGCATAGACGATTTCCCAGCCCGACTGCCGCAGCACTGACAGTCGACCGTCGGCATCGCGCTCGTTGCCGAAGGGCACGTTCGCGCGCGGCGCGCCGACGACCCACGCGGCAAGGCCTTCGACCGGGATCGACACGCCGAATACTTCACGCGTCAACACATCCCAACCGGCCGCCGCAAGCGGCGCCTGCCCCGGACGCTCCACGCGGACACCGGCGGCGTCGCCGGACAGGCGCGCCAGCGTCTGGCCCATGGGCGTCGCAACGTCGATGCGGTCGCCGTCGGGACGATGACTCCACGTGAAATGGGCGGCCACGCCTTCGCTGCCGCGGCGCGCGGAGAGCCGGCCCGCGATGTCGAAGCGATCCACGGCAACCAGCGGGATGTCCGCCGTTGCCGGAACC
>JBKJSU010000302.1:0-17103 GCA_046594415.1 Casimicrobiaceae bacterium
CAGCGCCGTGCCCTTGCTGCCCAGCCAATTGTGGCTGCCCGCGCCGAACGCGCCGAGGACGCGCTCGAGCAGACCGTATTCGGGCGTGTAGAAGAACAGCCAGATATTGGCCACGGCAATCATCGGCAGCACGGTCGGCGTGAAATAGGCAAGGCGCAGGAAACCACGACCGGCAATGCGGTCGTTGACCCAGATCGCCATCAGTAGCGCGATGGCGATCGATGCCGGAATCGTGCCGGCCGCGTACCAGAAGTTGTTGACGAGGCTCTGCCAGAAGATGGGGTCATCTACCAGCTGGCGATAGTTGTCGATGCCCACGAACACCACCGGGCGACTGCCCTTGGGCGTGGAGAAGAAGCTGTGCCAAAGGGTTGCCACCGCCGGGTAATGCGTGAACAGCGCGAGCAGCGCCATTGCCGGCAACAGCAGCAGCCAGCCGTGGATCCATTGCGCCTTGCGCGTCATGTCAGTGAATGTCGCTGCAGCAGTCTTTGAGAAAGTCGACGAAGACGCGCACCTTCTGCGACAGGCTGCCCTGCCGCGGTAACACGGCGTAGATCGCGCGGTTTTCCGGTACGAGTCCGGCCAGCACCTCCACCAGGCGGCCCGCGCGGAAGTCTTCCTCGACGAGAAGGCGCGCCGTCATCATGAGTCCCTGGCCGCCAAGTGCTGCGGCGCGCACCACTTCGCCATTGTTGCTGATGAGATTGCCGCTCACACGGATGGACTCCACCCCGTTGCCGCGTTGGATCGGCCACGTGGAATTGAGGGTCGCGCCCCGCGATACCAGACAGTTATGACGAGCAAGATCTTCGGGCGTGAGTGGCGTACCGTGCGCGGCGAGATAAGCCGGCGAGCCGCAGAAGACGCGCCGATACGGCGCCAGTTTGAACGCCACGAGGCCGGGGTCCACGTTCTCCGCGATGCGGACGGCGATGTCGATGCGTTCCTGGAAGAGATCGACCTTCTCGACGGAGAAGTCCACGTCGAGAGTGACCTTCGGGTACCGTAGCGCGAACTCGGGCAGACGTGGCGCGATCCGCCGCTCGCCAAAGAGCAGCGGCGCGGTCACGCGCAACGGACCTGCCGGCTCGCCGCGCAGGTCCGCCACTTCGGACTCCGCCTGGTCGAGCTCCTGCATGATGCGCAGCGCGTGTTCGTACAGGCGCTGCCCGGCCTCGGTGATGAAGAGGCGCCGCGTGGTGCGGTTGACGAGCCGGGCGCGAAACTGCGCCTCCAGCGCCGAGACGTGCTTGCTGATGGTGGCGGGCGTGACGCCGGAGCGTCGTGCCACCTCGGAGAAGCTCTGCAGCTCCACTACCCGGGCAAACACCCGCAGCGCGGTAAGGTCTTTTAGACCCCCGCCGCCTTGGCCCCCCGTAGTAACGTTCGTTCTGCCCGCCATTCGAGGCACTTTCCCTCAGAAATTGGAACAAATGATATTCCATTGCCCGGATTGCGGCCATCGGCAGCGGTGCGCACACTTGCGTAACAACAAGCTGGTCGAAGTCTGGAGGACCTTTCCACATGCGGTTTGCAAGCTTCCACCATCGAGGCCATGAGGCCTATGGCGTCGTTACGGGTGACCGCGTGGTCGATCTCTCCACCCCAGAAGTCCACACGTTGCGCGAGGCGCTGGAGGTGTGGGGAATGCATGGGCTGCGCGTGCGCGGTGCCGCGGCGACGGCGCCCGGGCTGCCTTTGGCTGGTCTGCAGTGGCTGCCGCCGATCACCCACCCGGACAAGACACTGTGCGTGGGACTCAATTTCTTCGAGCACGCCAAGGAAGCGAAGATGGCCATCCCGGCCAAGCCTTCGCTTTTCGCCCGTTTCGCCGGCTCTCAAGTAGGACACCTGACGCCGGTCGTGCGGCCACGCGCCTCGCATCAATTCGACTATGAGGCAGAGCTCGCCGTCGTCATCGGGAAAAAAGCGCGTCATGTCGCGGAAGATCGGGCGGAGGATGTGGTGGCCGGCTACACCTGCTTCGCCGAGAATTCAATCCGCGACTGGCAGAAGCACGCTACCCAAGCTACGCCCGGCAAGAATTTTCACGCGAGCGGCGCTGTCGGGCCGTGGCTCGTCACTCCCGACGAGGCCGGCACCGTGGCCGGGATGGATGTGATCGGCCGGCTTAACGGCCGCGAATTGCAGCGGGACAGCGCTGCCAACATGATCTTCTCGGTGTCTCAGGTCATCGCCTACGTGTCGACGTTCACGGAGCTCTTGCCTGGTGACGTGCTGGTGCTGGGCACGCCCGCAGGCGTAGGCTTCACACGTACGCCGCCGATCTGGCTCGTTCCGGGAGACACCTTCGAAGTCGAGATCACCGGCGTGGGCACGCTTCGCAACACGGTCATCGACGAAACCGAATCCTGAAAGCACTCGCAATGGCCAACCCCCTGCTCTGGATCACCGAACAAGACGTCGTCGACCTCGTCAGTCTGGACGACGCCATTCCCGCGCTCGAACGGGGCCTGCACTCGCTTGGCGAAGGCGCCGCGTTCAACGTGCCGAAAGCGCTGGGCGGTTGGGGCGACGGGTCGTCGATGCACTCCCTCGGTTCGGGGGCGCCCGCATTGGGCTACGTCGGCTTCAAGAACTGGGTGCACACCAAGCGGGGCGCAACAGCCACGTTCACCATGTTCGACGCCAACGATGGCAGTGTCGTCGCCGTCATGGAGGCTGCGGCGCTGGGTCAGCTGCGTACTGCGGCCATGACCGGCGTGGGCACGCGTTGGCTCGCGGCACCGAACGCGGACGATCTCGCCCTCCTCGGTACCGGCGCGCAATCGATCACGCAAGTGGCGGCGATCCACGCGGTGCGCCCCTTGCGGCGCGTGCGCGTATGGAGCCCCACTGCAGAGAAAAGACGCGCCTTCGTCGACAAGCTCGCCGCGCAGTTCGACTTTCCGATCGAAGAAGCCGCTACCCTCGAGGCTGCAACACGTGACGCCCCGCTGGTCACCGTGGTGACGCGGGCCCGTGACCCGTTCCTGCACGCATCGATGCTGGCCCGCGGCGCCCACATCAACGCCGTAGGCGCAATTCTTCCCGCGAACGGGGAATTCCACCAGGATGTGTTTGGCCGCGTGGACATGATCGGCGTCGATGACGTGCCAAACGTCCAGCGCGCCTCCCGCGAGTTCATCGAGCGCTTCGGGCCGGCCACAGGCGACTGGAGCGCCGTCCGCCCGATCAGCGAGATCATCGCGCGCGGGGAACCACGCCGTGCCGATTGCGATCTCACGCTTTTCAAGGCGATGGGCATGGGTCTGTCGGACCTTTCCGTCGCCATCATGGTGCTCGACAGGGCACGAGCCCGCAACCTAGGTCGGCAAATCGCCCACCCGGTGCGCGCCATGCCACGCTTCAATGCCGTGGCCGAAAAACTCTAGCCAGGAGATTCAGATGAGCGAGTTCAATTTCGTCGATGTCAGCGCCCAATCCCCCCGCAAGCAACATCATTGGCCTTCGGTCATCGTGCCGCGCGCCGCCATCGATGCCGAGATCGAGCGTCTGGCTTCGATGCCGCAACCGGAGTCGGGGCGCCGTGCCACCTCCATCTCGCACCCGGCCAACACCGGGCCCGCGCCAGCCTTGGCACCCGGCATCGATGCCACCATCGAGGTGCTGAAGCCGGGCGAGGAATCGCTGCCCATCGCGCGCAATTCGTCGATGGTCGACATGTGTATCCGCGGCGAAGGCGTTGCGATGATCGGCGCCGACACCCACGGCGTAGGCCGCTTCGATGTGTGGAACACGCCCTCGATGGCGCCCTATCGCTATCGCAACAAAGGCAACGACCTGTTCGTGCGGCTGTCTTTCAGCAACGCCCCGTTGCTCGAGCGGCTCGAAGTTCACTACGTCGACCTCAAGCCCAAGCTCGTCGAGGAAATGAAGGGGGCCAAGGATGCGACCAAGCCGCGCGCCCGCGACCTGGCCGAGGACATCGACCTCGGGGCCGATGGCGCGCGTCTGCTTGGCTACGAGTATCTCATCGACATCGACACGGTGGAGTGGAAGCCGCTGCTGTGGCGCTGGCGCGACGTCGAGCCGCATCTCGAGCACGTGTTCAAGCGCGACCGCCGCTACACGGGGCGGCACCTTTACCTGCTCTATAACCCCGCTACCGAGCGACGAATGGGGACGTCGCCGTGTTTCTTCGCGACGATCGCCAAGTATCCCGCCAACAAGATGGACATCGCGCATCGCCACGTCTCGGCGGCCATCAACTACTACTTCATGGGCCACGGCAGGAGCGCAGTGATGGGCAAGAAGTTCGAATGGGAAGCGGGCGACCTGCACCTGTCCGCCCCGGGCTGGGCCGTGCATCACCACGGCTCGCGCGAGCAGGGATTCTGCGCACTCACCATCCAGGACCATCCGTTGCACATCGCAATGGATTCGCTCCTGTGGCAGGAAAATTTGCAGGCGCCTATCCTGAAGCTCGGTTCCGACTATGGCTTCCAGACCAACCTTACCGAGCTCGAGCCGGCCTGACGTGCCCATGGACGCGATACTCGAACCTGCCGCGGCCAGCACCGACCGCGTACGGCTGCGGCATGAACTGCGGGATCTCTTCGAGGAAGTCGCGGACCTCCTCGACGACGATCGCATCGAGGAATTTCCGAGCTACTTCACCGAGGACTGCCTGTACAAGGTCACATCGCGCGAGAACTATCGCGAAGGCCTTGCCGCCGGCCTGATGTTCTGCGACGGCATTGGCATGTTGCGCGATCGCGTGCTGGCCCTGCGCGAGACCCAGATCTACGAGCCGCGCATGTGGCGCCACTTCATCAGCGGCGTGCAAGTGCTGCAGGTCGACGGCGATACCGTGCGTGCACGAGCGAACTTTCTCGTCACCGAAAGCTTATCCGACGCTCATCCCTCACTGTTCCTCGTGGGCCAATACCTCGACACCGTCGTGCGTCGCGGCGGTCGTTGGCTGTTCCAGGAGCGTATCGCGGTTTGCGACAACCATCACATACGCCGCTCGTTGATCGTCCCCGTCTAGTCCGATCACAGTTGAAGGCATGGTGTCGCCGCAGGGTGCCAACAATGCGGCGTTCGCGGTACTGGAGCGCTTCTATAATCCGCAGGAGATCAAAGCGGGACTGCCGGCCTATGGCGCCTGCTAGCGGAAAAGGTCAGGAGGAGAAAACATGGGCAAGACCCTGCAAGCAGAAAGTGTGCGCACGGCGTGGCCGCAGGAAGGCTGGACGCGCATTCCCTACTGGGTCTACACCGACCCCGAGATCTACCAGCGTGAGCTCGACACGTTCTTCTACGGGTCCACGTGGAATTACGTCGCACTCGATTGCGAAGTACCCGAGCCGGGCTCGTACAAGCGCAGCTGGATCGGCGAGCGACAGGTCGTGGTCGTGCGCGGCAAGGAGGGCGCCATCCACGTGTGGGAAAACCGTTGTGCCCATCGTGGCGCGCGCGTGTGCTGGCAGAACAAGGGCAAGGTGGACTCCTTCACCTGCCCCTACCACCAATGGAATTTCGCGCTTGACGGCAAGCTGCAAGGCGTGCCGCTCAAGCGCGGCGTGTTGGGCAAGGGTGGCATGCCGCCGGATTTCGACAACGCGCAGCATGGGCTCAGGGCCCTCAAGGTGCACGTCGAGGGCGGCTCGATCTGGGCGAGCTTCGACGACAACGTGCGGAGCTTCGCCGACTACTGCGGACCGGACATGCACGGCTATGTGCGGCGGCTCTTCCACGGCCGACCGCTGAAGCTGCTGGGATACAACCGCCAGTTGATCGACAGCAACTGGAAGATGTATATCGAGAATCTGAAGGACCCATACCACGCCACGTTGCTGCATTCGTTTCTCATCACCTTCGGCTTGTGGCGGGCGGATACGCAGTCGGAATCCACGCCCACCGAAGGCGGCAAGCACGGCATCATGATCTCGCGCAATGTCGGCAAGAAAACCTCCACCGGTACCGGGGAGATCAAGCGCCTGAAGAACGCCTTGGAGCTGGCCGACATGGATACCGTGACGCCGCGCCAGGAATTCGATGACGGCAAGGTCGTGGGCCTGTCGATCTTCCCCGGCGTGGTGTTGCACCAGCAGGCCAACACGCTGGGCATGCGACACATCATTCCCAAGGGTCCGGGCAGCTTCGAACTCTGCTGGACCTACTATGGTTATGCTGACGAAGATCCCGCGCTTACGCGGTTGCGCCTTCGCCACGCCAACCTCTACGGCCCGGCGGGCTACGTTGCGATGGAAGACGGCGAAGTGCTGGTCGAATGCCAGCAGGGTACGGCGCACTATGGTCACCGCAGCGCGGTCCTCGAGATGGGTGGCCGCGACGTGGAGCCGCAGGACCACATGGTCACGGAAGTGCTGATCCGCGCGTTCTACAAGTGGTATCGCGAGGTGATGGAGCTATGAGCATGTCGACCCGCCCCCGGATGGCATCGTGCCTCCTCCGTGGGCAGCGAAGCGTGGGGGGACTATGAGCATCAAGAACGCGATTCCCCGGCTGGCGTTCGACGCCGTGGACGCACAGGTGCGCGAGCTCTTGCAGCCCACAGTGGACAGGCTCGGCTATTTCGGCGAGTTCTTCCAGGTGGCCGCCCACATTCCCGGCGCGATCCCCGCGTTCGTGCAGTACACCGGCGCGCTGAAGGCCAAGCTATCCGATGCGCAGAACGAGGTGCTCGCGCTATCGGTGTGCGCTATGCTCGAAGCCGACTACGAGCGCATCCAGCACGAGCGTCTCGCGCGCAAGATGGGTTTTGGGCTCGAGTGGATCGCCGCTGCAGAGGGCCGTCCGGGCAGTCACCCGTCGGCCCTCAAAGACGACGAGCGCCGGCTGCAGGCGCTGGCGCAAGCGGCGGTGCCAAGCCACGGATTACGCTGCGCGGACGAGTTGCGGGCCGTAGTGGAACTGGTCGGGCACGAAAAGGCGGTGGCAGCGCTACTGCAGATTTCACGCTTCATCTCCATCGCGGTGATGTGCAATGCCCTCGCGCTGGAACTGCCTGTCCCGTCGGTTTTCGACGAAACGCCCTGACCAGCGTGTCGCGCTAGATGCCGCCGCGTGCGTCGAGGAGTGCTGCGGTCACGTAGCTCGCCTCGGACGACGCAAGCCAGAGAATCGAGCGCGCCACTTCGTCGACCGTTCCGAGGCGACCCATTGGAATTGCAAGGCGCATCTTCTCGATCTGGCCCGGGGGACGCGCGGCGTGGATCTCGGTGTCGATGATGCCAGGCCGCACGGCATTGACGCGAATGCCTTCGGCGGCCACTTCCTTCGCAAGGCCGATCGTCATCGTATCGAGTGCGCCTTTGGTCGCCGCGTAGTGTATCCATACGCCAGGGGAGCCGAGCTGCGCCGCCCCCGATGAAACATTGACGATGCAGCCACCCTTGCCCCCGTGCCTGGTCGACATCCGCTTCACCGCTTCGCGGGCCGCGAGAAAGGCGCCCACGATGTTGGTGCGAACGAGCTCTTCCAGCATCGCCCCGGTCACTTCTTCCAGCCTGCCCACGCCGCCCACGATCCCGGCGTTGTTGACGAGAAGCTCGAGCGGACCAAGCGCATCGGCGGCGGCGAAGGCGCGCACCATCGCCGCGTCGTCCCCGACATCCGCCTGAAGCGCCATCGCCGTGCCACCAAGGCTGCGAATTTCCTCCACCACGCGTTCGGCATCAGCGGCCCGCTCGCGATAGAAGATTGCCACGGGATAGCCGCGCTGCGCTGCCAGCCGCGCGGTGGCCGCGCCGATGCCGCGACTGCCGCCGGTGATGACGCACGCACCATGGATATTGCTGCTCGTTTCAGACACTGAGGTACTCCGAAAGGACGGGTTCGTTGTGCTCGAGCTCGGCACTGGTGCCAGTGAAGCGCACCTCGCCCTTGGACATGACGTAGTGCCGGTCACCGAGGTCAAGTGCCACGCGCAGGTTCTGCTCGACGAGCAAGATCGCCAGCCCCTGCTGTTTCAACGAGCGCAGCACGGTGACGATCTCCGCGACGATGAGGGGGGCAAGTCCTTCCGACGGCTCGTCGAGCAGCACGAGACTCGGATTGAGCATCAGCGCGCGGGCGATCGACAGCATCTGTTGCTCGCCACCCGATAGCTGGAAGCCGAGATTGCGCTTGCGCTCGCGCAGGCGCGGGAAGAGCTCGTAGGCGCGGTCGAGCGTCCAGCGGCCGTCAGTGCCGTGGCAAGCGCTGACGGTGAGATTCTCCTCGACGGTGAGGCTCGGGAAAATGCCGCGCTCCTGCGGCACGAAGCCGAAGCCGAGCCTCGCCATCCGGTGTGGCGGCAGGCCGGCCACGCTCTTGCCGTCGTATTCGATGGCGCCCGGGCGCGGCGCGAGATAGCCCATGATCGCCAGCACAGTCGTGGTCTTGCCGGCGCCATTGCGCCCGAGAAGGCACGCCACTTCGCCTTTCTCCACGCGCAGCGACACTCCGTGCAGCACGTGGCTGTCGCCGTAGTAGGCGTGGACATCGCGGAGTTCGAGCATCAGTGGCCCAGCCCCAGGTAGACCTCGCGCACGCGCGGATTCTCGCGAATGGCATCGGGCGTACCCGTGGCCAGCACCTCGCCGTAGTACAGCACGGTTATGGTGTGCGCCAACGAGAACACCACCTTCATGTCGTGTTCGATGAGCAACACGCCGAGTTCGCGCGGCAGCGACTGCACGAGGTCGATCATGCGCTCCGTTTCCGCCGGCGACATGCCCGAGGTGGGCTCATCGAGAAGCAATAGCCTTGGCTTGCTCGCCAGCGCCAACGCCACCTCGAGCTGGCGCTGCTCACCATAGGACAGGCTCGCGACTGCACGGTCGCGGCCGTCGTCGAGGCGCACCAGGGAGAGGATGTCGTCCACCTCAGCCAGCAGCGCACGGTTGGCGCTGGCAGGCCGCAGGCAGGCGTACCAGCCGCCCGTTTTGGCCTGCAGGGCGAGGCGCACGTTCTCACGCATCGAAAGTTGGCGGAAGAGATTGTTCTTCTGGAACGTGCGGCCTATGCCGCGCTGGGCGATGACGTCAGGTCGCGCGCCGGTGATGTCGCTATCGAGAAAGACTATCCGCCCCGACGTCGGCCGCAGCTGGCCCGCGATCTGGTGCACGAGGCTCGTCTTGCCTGCGCCATTGGGGCCGATGAGTGCATGCCGCTCACCGACGTTGACGCTCAAATCGACATCGCGCGTCACGACCAGGCTGCCGAAAGCCTTGTGCAGCTTTTCTATGCGCAGGAGATTCAAGGCGTGTCCCGCTTGCGCAGGCGGCCGCGCACGAAGCCCCACAAGCCTTGCGGGAGGAACATCACGCACAGGATGAAGATCGTGCCCACCCACAGCAGCCAATAGTCGGTGTACGAACTCACGACGTTTTTCAGCAGCAGGAACGCCGCCGCGCCGATCACCGGCCCGATGATGGTCCCGGTGCCGCCGAGAATGACCATGATGATCGCGTCACCGGACAGCGACCAATGCAGGATATCGCTCGACACGAATGCGTTGTGCAGGGCGTACAGACCGCCGCCAACGCCCGCGAAGGCGCCGGCGATGGTGAACGCAATCAACTTGAAGCGCTGCACGGGATAGCCTGCGGCCTGCATGCGCTGCTCGTTCTCCTTGATGCCGATGAAGATGGAACCGAGCGGTGACGCAATGAGCTTGCGCAAAAGGAACAGCACCACGAGGAAGCCCACGGCCACCACGTAATACTCCGTGGGCCGATGCTCGAGGCTCATGCCGAAGAGCGTGGGGCGGTGGAAGCCCGACAAGCCGTCGGTGCCACCGGTCACGCTGCGCCACTTGACCGATACCGACATCAGCAATTGCGCGAACGCCATCGTGATCATCAGGAACGGGATGCCGGAGACGCGAATGGCAAAAAAGCCGATGACGAATGCCGTGATGGCCGCCACTACGATGCCCGCAGCAAAACCGATCCAGCCCGAAAGTCCGAGGTGCACGCCGAGGATCACCACCGTGTAGGCCGATACGCCGAAGAAGGCGGCATGGCCGAACGACATCAGCCCCGTGTAGCCGATGAGCAGGTCGAGAGTCATCGCAAAGATCGCGAAAATAAGAATCTCGGCGATCAGGCCCGTGACGTAGTTGCCGGTGAGCGGCACCAACGCCAGCGCCAGCAGAAAGCCGCTCCAGCCGATGACGGCGCGCCTATCACGCGGAGGCGATGACGGCGGCGTCATGCGCGCTTGACCCCGAAGAGGCCCTCGGGCCGGGTGAGCAATACCACCACCATGAGCAGATACACGACAAACATGGCGAAGTCCGGGAAATACGCCTTGCCGAACGTATCGATAACGCCGACGAAGATGCTCGCGACAAAGGCGCCCCGCAGGCTGCCCATGCCGCCAATGACCACCACGATGAACGCAGGGATCAGGATCTCGATATCCATTCCGAGGTAGAGGCCCAGCACGGGTCCCGCAGCCGCGCCCCCCACCGCAGCCAGACCCACCCCCACCGCGAAAACTGCCGCGAACAGCAGCGACACGTTAATGCCGATGCCGTTGGCCGTGAAGGCGTCGTCTACGCCGGCGCGCACCATTGCGCCGAGGCGGCTCCGCTCGAGGAAAAGCCACAGCGCGAGCGCGATGAGCCCCCCCAGCACGATCAGGAAAAGCCGGTACTTAGGCACGATCACGCCCGCGGTCTCGAATACGCCCGACAGGATCCCGGGTATCGGCAGATCGCGAATGTCGGTGCCCCAGATGAGGCGCACGAGGTCGGAAAACACGAACGTGAAGCCGAACGTCAGCAACACCTGGTCGAGGTGGCCGCGGGCGTAGAGCTTGCGCAGGAACACGCGCTCCATGACCAGGCCCAGGATCACCGCGGGTAACCACGACAGCGACAGCGCAAGCCAGAAGCTGCCGGTCCACTGCATGATGGCCAGGGCAAAGAACGCGCCCAACATGAAGAACGAACCATGCGCGATGTTCACCACGTTCATGAGGCCGAAGATCAGCGAGAGTCCCGCCGACATCATGAACAACAGCATGCCGAAAACCAGCCCGTTGACGAGCTGCGTGATGAGCGTCTGCATCGTGCGTCAGTTGCGGGCAGCCGGCATCCGTAAAGTGCCGCCCGCAGCCGAAAGAGGAATCAACTGCGCGTGGCCGGTTCGCGGACGTCCTTGACCGTGGCGATCACCTTGTTCGCGATGCGGCCGTCCATCTCCACCACTTCGCGGATGTAAATGTTGTGGATCGGGCCCTGCGTGGCGGGATTAAAAGAGAACGGACCGCGCGGCGCATTGAATTTCACCGCGAGCATTGCGGCGCGCAGCTTGGCGAAGTCCTGGGTGCTACCGCCGGTGGCCGTAAGAGCATCGTGCAGGCAGCGCGCTGCGACGTAGCCGTACTCCGAGTAGACATTGGGATACTCATTGTACTTCTTGCGATAGTCCGCCACGAATTTGATGTTCTCCGGATTCGTGAGCGTGTCGGCGTACTGCATCGAGCTGATAATGCCAAGCGCATCCTTGCCCTGTGCGGGCAACACGTCGGATTCCACCATGAAGCCCGAGGCACACGTCTTTATCTTGGCCTTGAGGCCGTACTCGCTGTACTGCTTGACGAAACGGACGGCGTCGGTGCCTGCATAAAAATTGTAGGTGCCGGGCGGTGCGATCGAACGGATGTCGGCGAGATAGGCGGAGAAGTCACTGTTACCGAGCGGCGGATAGATTTCCTTGATGATCTTGCCGCCCTTCTTGACGAAGGCGTTGCGGAACTCGGCCACCGTGTCGCGGCCGCCGGCAAAATCGGAGGCGGTGGCCACCACTTCCTTGGTGCCGTTGTCGTACCACCAATCGCCCATGGCGGCATTGATCTGTTGACTCGACACCGAGCAGCGGAACACGTTGGGCGCGTTGGTGTAACCCAACGCGGTGACGCCCGCACCCGAGCAGAGGAACAGCGTGTTGCCCTGCTTCAGATACTCCACCGCGGCCATGGCCACGTTGGACGCCTGGATGCCCGTAATGACGTCGCACTTGTCACTCTCGATGAGCTTCTTCAACTTCTGCAGGCCGACCTGTGGATTGATCTCGTCGTCTTCGCGGATGATCTCGATCTTGCGCCCGGCGATGGTGTTGTTCACCTGGTCGAAGTAGAGCGTCATGCCGTTCATGTTCGAAGCGCCGAGCGCAGCGAATACCTTCGAGAACGAGTTCAGCACGCCGATCTTGATCGGCCCCTGGCCTTGCGCCAGCGCAGAAGACGAGCGCGCAAGAACGGCACCCGCACCCAGTGCCAGAGCCCCCGACACGAATTGACGGCGATTGGCGGCCCGCACGCCGCACGGCTTGTTGGAATCCATGGACCTCTCCTCCCGCAGTGGTGCTCGATCGACGTCCGGTCAAGGCGTCGCTTTCGAGTCGATTGTTTTCGTGGATGATTCTAGGGCCCGCCATTGCGTCGGGAAATCGTCATAAAGGAACAACATTTGTTCCAGATCCCGATGCAAATCCGCCGCACTCGCCCGCAGCGGCTGGGGCAGACTATGCTCCAAATGAACGTGTGGGTGTCATTGCCGCACGGAAATGTCGATAACAGCGAGCATGCCGCTGCGCCTGTGCCCTGCCGACGTGATGAGGAGCGCACATGAATGATTGGATCCCGGTAGCCGCGGTGGCCGCGGTGCCGGAAGGACAGGCACTTGCCGTGGCTGTGGGCGGCGAGGCGGTGTGCCTCTACAACCTGGGCGGAACCGTCTATGCCACCCAGGACACATGCACGCACGAAGAGGCGAGCCTTGCCGAAGGCTTTATCGATGGCGATTGCATCGAATGCCCGCTGCATCAGGCCCTGTTCCACATCCCGACCGGCGAGGCGCGCACCGCGCCCGCGAGCGTGGCGCTGCGCGTCTATCTCGTGCGCATCAATGCCGGAACAATCGAGGTGAATGCTGCCCCGGCAGGCGCCGCCTGAACGCGCCCGGCATGTCACTTGATGCGCCGCAACATTCCCTTCCTCGGACTACCATGCAAGCCCTTCCTCACGCCTTCCTGACCGGGTCCTACCCGCCACTCATCACCCCGTTTCGCAACGGCAAGGTCGATCTCGACGGCTATGCCCGGCTGGTCGAGTACCAGATCGAGAACGGCACCCACGGCATCGTGGTGAACGGCACCACGTCCGAGCCCACAGCGCTCACCGTCGACGAGCGCAATGCGCTCGTGCGCACGGCCGTGGAGGTATCGCGGAAGCGCATTCCGGTCGTCGCGCAAACCGGGTCGCAGTCGCATGCGGAGACCGTGACGCTCACCGAATATGCCAACCAGGCCGGCGCCGATGCGCTGATGGTGCTGACTCCCTTCTTCATCCGCGCACCGCAGCGCGGCGTAGTGGAATACTTCAACGATATCGGCCGCCGCACCGCCTTGCCGCTCCTCATGTATCACATCCCGGGGCGCTCGGCGTTCAAGGTGGAGCTCGACACGCTCCTGCGCATCTCCGAGGCCACGCCGCACTTCGTGGGCATCAAGCACGCCGCGGACGATCATAACTTCGTCACGCGCATGATTGCGGCACTCGGGCCCGAGTTCCGGATCTTCGTCGGGCTGGAAGAATTCACGTTCCCGATGATGGCCATCGGCGCCCAGGGCACGATGAATGCGGTTGCCAATATCGCGCCTCGGCAGGTGGCTGCGTTGTGCAACGAGACCCGCGCCGGCAATCTCGAGGCGGCGCGCAAGTTACATTTCGAGCTCTTCGAAGTGATGTGCGCCGTGTTCTACGACACCAACCCCATTCCAATGAAGTACATGATGAAGCGCATGGGTCTCATCGCCGACAACGAGCATCGCCTGCCGATGGTGAAGGCCGCGCCCGAACTGGAGACCCGTCTGGACGGCGTGCTGCGCAAGGCTGGCTTCATCACCTGAAGAGGCACCTGACGCCGCAACGGATCGTCGTGGTCGGCGGTGGGCAAGCCGGCGGCTGGGCGGTGAAGACGCTACGCGACCCAGGCTATGCAGGTGCGCTCACGCTCGTGACTGACGAGGTCCACCCGCCCTACGAGCGCCCGCCCTTGTCCAAGGCACTGCTCGCCGGCAAGGTTGCGCCCGAGCCAGCTCTCAACGGCCCGGGCTCGCTGCTCAATCAGTCGCGGCCGGTGTTCCCGGCGTGGTACGGCGTCATGCCGGAAATCACGCCCGTATTGCTGTGGGTGATTCAGGCGACGTTCTGACCCACGTGCCCGTTCAGTGCCATGTGCGGCCCTCCTCCCCCATCCCGCCGCGCCGGCAGCTTTCTACCGCCCCTTGTCCGTAAACCAATAGGTCCGGCGGCGCGTCGGATCGGTCTTGCCGCCGGGACGGTAGATCTCGAGGCCCGAGCGCACGCCGGCGCCGTCCTTTCCCTGCGCGATGGGCGCGCCGGTGAGAAAATCGAACAATTTGGTCTCCGTCGAGCTGACTTGCACTTCCACTGTGCCCATCAGGGGACTTGGCGGAAGGCCGCCTCCGGTGATTTCGACCGACTCGTTCGCCCCGCAGAAGAGGGCGATGCGATGGCTGGTAGCCGTACCCAGATTGGTCGAGCACGTGTTCGAAGCGATGACGGTCGGCATGTTGGTACTGAAGTAAGTATAGCCACCGGCGGATACCGCCGAGGTCACGACCTTCTCCCCTTTGACGTTGAGATCGAAGTAACATCCGCTCGGCAGCGTCGCAAGGTCGAATGGACTGCCCAAGGGGGCGAGGCTCGCATCGGTGACCAACGAAACCGAAGTCGAACCTTTCCCGGTGCCGTAGTCGAGCAGCGTATAAAAGCGGTCGGAAGTCGCCGCCAGCAACGGCCGCTCTCGATCGCCGGAGCCCAATAGCACGGCGGTGAAGAGCTGGGTCTGCACCACGTCCGGCGCGTAGAAAAATTTGCGGCCGGGGGCTCCCGCGCCGAGGGCTGCGAATCTTGTGATGCTCCAATCGGTGGAAGCGCTCGAGCCGGCGGCGTTCTCGAAGTCGAGCCGATAAACGTTGCCGCCAAGATCCGCCGCATAGCCGCGGTCGGTGTAACCGTCGGCATCGACGTCCATCAGGGCCACTGGCGCCGCGACGCTGCGCAGCGTCGGCAGCGATTTGACAAGGGTACCGTCGAAGGCATCGAGGACCAAGACGGCATTGCCCATGGTCGTGGTGCCTGGCGGCACGGCATCTTCGGCCGCCGGGTCGTAGCCACCCCCCATGATAAGCACCGGATTCAAGCTGCCACGAATGCGCGCGACACGTGGATCCGACCACGTCTGGCCGAGCCCCGGGATCGCGATGTTCGACTTGCGCCATAACATTTGTGGGACCGCAGGATTGGTCACATCGAACGCATAGAGAAGCCGACCACCGCGGCGCATCGCGACAAAAACAACCACACGCTCGATGGCCTTGTCCGCGTTGCGTTTTTCGTAGACGGTTATCGCACCGTCGACAAAGTAGTCACGTGGCGTTGCATTGGAGGCCGCAGATGTCGAGGAAAAGCGAACCTCCGGAAAGTTGCTGCGCATCCGCTTGAAGCGTGCCAGGAACTCGGAGGGCACGAACCCCCATAGCTCCTGTCCGGCGTTCGCTCCTGTACGGTTGCCGTTAACAGCGTGCAGCATGCCGTCATTCGAGCCATAGAAAATCATGTTGCCTATCGTGCCCCCGTAATTGACGACGGCCGGCCGCGAATGCAGGACGTCGCCGTGCACGCTCGGACGCACGGTGGTGGTGCCGCCCGGACCGCGTTCGTCGCCATTGTTGTCGTCACCGAGCGCCCAGTTGAGGATCGCGGTCCGTTCGGCGGCGTCGGCGGCGCCGAGCATCGCGGCGGTGATAGCCGTATTTGCGCCGGAAAATCGCTCGGATGGGTTAAGCGGCAACGTTGTTCCGTTGGGACAGTTTAGGCAGGTGTACACGGGGCGGTTGCTGCGACTCGTCGCGTACCGGCTACGCAGCAGCTCGCCCACGGCGCCTTTTTCCACCACCTCGCCGTCCGGCAGATCGCTGGCGCTTGGCGGAGTACCGATGGGATCGTTGCTCCAGAACGCGCTCGCGGTCGTCCAGTAGCTCACGGCAGCGGGTCGGAAAAATCCGGTCGCCGCGTTGAGTGCCGGGTTCGCCATGGAATCGCCGAGGGCGAGGGTGTCGGTCCCGCTGTCGTAGATGATCTGATATTGCTTCAGATTGCCAAACCACCGTGGCCGCGCCAGCGCGTCCGGGCGAAACATTCCCACGTACACCTGGTTCTGGTAGGTGCCCTGCGCGTTGCTGCTGATCGGCAGGCTGGCGGAAGCGAACACGGTATTGGTGGCCTGGATGCTGTTGAAGATGTTGGTCAGTGCCGCCACCAGATCGGTGATGTTGGCGGCGCCGTAGTATTCGCCGCCTCCCTGCGTCGCAATCGCCTTGATGAAATTCGGATAGAGCCCGTCGCTCGAGGCTCCGATGACGGCAACTCCATGCGTAATGATGGATTGGACCCCGGTGTTGCTGCTGACATCGACGCCACGCAGGAAGCGCGAGAACTCGTCCGACCAGTTGTTCTGGTCGGCGGTACCGATGTACGAACTGGGATAGTTGATCTGGGTTCTATTGCCGCCGTCCGCGACCAGAAGGTCATAGGCCGCTCCATCACCGTTCGGCGACCCGTTGGCCAGCAGGATAATGTGATTGCTGCCGCAGCCGCTTCCCGGAGGACCGATATACTTGCCGGCGCTCACTGCGGCCACATCGCATGGCGGACAGGAGAGCATGCCGTTAAGCGGCGTCTTCTGCGCGAACATCAGGTACGCCTCGTGGAGCGCCACGGCGAAGGGTCCGTTGTTGGTCTTGTCGCCGCCGATGGTGATGTTCCTGATGATGTCCTTCAGCACCGTCTTGTTGGCGGCGGTTAACGCCACGAACTGCTTGCGCGGGTAACCACCGTTGGCGTTGAACAGCATGAGCCCGATGTTGAACAGCGCCGAGCCATCGGGATTGACCGGTAGCGCATGGATCACGTTGTAGATCGCGCATTTCTCGAGCGCAAACTTGTAGCCCTGTTCCTTGCCCGGTGCACTCGATTTCGGGCCGCCGCTGCCGTCCGCAAACGAACAATCGGGCCCGGGGAGCGTGG
>JBKJSU010000331.1:0-4856 GCA_046594415.1 Casimicrobiaceae bacterium
CTGGACGGTACGCGATGCGGCGGGCAGGACGGTGGCGAGCCTTGCGCTCGCGCAGCAATTCCAGCGCGTGGGCGGCACGATCACGGTGGCCGGCAAGGCGCAGCCGCTGCTCGGCGCGTTCGTGCAGGGTCCGACACTGGGATTCACGTTCGTCGCGGCCGACGGCGGCGTGCGCAGCGCGCGTCTGCGCGTCGACGATCGTCGCGCCAGCGGCACGATGCTGTTCGTCGAGCAGGTCACGCCGATCACCGCCACGCGCGATTGAAGGGCAACCGTCGCGGCACCGCGATGAGCGTGGCGGTGGATGCCGCTCAGGGCCGCGGCAACGCGCCGGTATCCCCGGATGCCCCTGGTGCGCGACTCGCGGCGGCGCCGCGCTCGTCGGTGCGCGTATCGGTTCCCGCCAGCGTGGACAGCGGCAGCGCCAGCCGCCGATCGGCCACGCTGCGTTGCTCCGGCGACAACAGCGCATACAGCGCCTTGGCCGCGTCCACCACGTCTTCGACGGCCGCCAGCCGGTTGCGCGCGCCGTCGGCGATCGCATCGAGACGTTGCGGGGCCCTGGCCTCCGCCGGCGTCGCGCGCGCCGTGCGCCGCCGGTCGTCCTGCAGGCGCTGCACGCTCTCGCGAAAGCGACTCCACGCCGCCCCTTGCTGCGGCTGCAGCCGCAGGTCTTCCTCGAGCTGGCTCATCCGCACCGCGACGAGCTCGTTCAGATTGGGCCCTGCCGGCCGCTCGTCCGCCGGGCGCTCCGGCGTGCCGCCACCCCGGGGTGCGCCGGTGGCCGGCCGGCCGGGGCCCCCGCCGGCTTGCGCCATCGCGGACGATGCCCACACCGCGCCGATCATCCACGCCAGCGCGATCGCGTTTCGAAGCTGCATGCGGTCTTCCTCGATGTGTCGGCCGATCGCCATTGAACCATGCGCCCGGCCATCCAGCCTCGCCCGGCCGGGCGCAGGCTGTAACCGCACCAGTCAGCTCGCTGCGGCGGTGGTGTGCCTTGTCCTGCCGCGCTGGCGCCGGTTGAAGTGTAGGATGCGGCGAAGCCGTCGTCCCGCCGGAACCGCTGCCATCATGACCCGCATCCTCGTCGCCTACATCGCCACGCTCGTCGCGTTCTGCATTCTCGACTTCATCTGGATCGGGTTTATCGCGCGCGGGTTCTACCAGGCGCAGGTGGGGACGCTGCTGCTGGCGCCACCCAGGTGGGGCGTGGCCGCATTGTTCTATGCGCTCTACGTGGTCGGGGTGGTCGTGTTTGCCGTGCTGCCCGCGCTCGAGGCAGGGTCATGGCTGCGCGCGCTAGTGCTGGGCGCGCTGTTCGGATTCTTCTGCTATGCGACGTACGACCTCACCAATCTCGCCACGCTCAAGGGCTGGACGTGGCCGATGGCAGCCGTCGATATCCTGTGGGGCATGGTGATCACGGCCTCCTGCGCCACGGCCGGGTACCTTGCCGCGCGTGCCGTCGGAACCGGGTAGCAACCCGCCATCCGGCGGGTTTCCGCCTTGCCCCTAGGCAATGGCGAGCGCGACGACTACCATGCAGCATCGACGGTCAGGCTTGATTGCGGCCCGCCGCCACTCATTGTCGGAGGTTTCATGATCGCCAGACCCGCCCGTTTCCTCGCGCTTGCCGTGGCACTGGGCCTCGCCTTGCCGGCCGCCGCGGCACCCTGCTTTCTCATCCTCGACAGCAAGGATGTCGTGCTCTACCGCGACCTCGTGCCCCCCTTCGACTTGAGCGTGCCGCAATCCCCCGAACGCGCGGCACTGCGGCAGCGTGGGCAGATCCTGCTGGTTGCCGAATTCGAAAATTGCCGGCCCGTGGGCTATGTCTCCACCGTCACGGGCGGCACCACTGCATCCGTGGACGAAATCGTGATGCAGCTGAAGCCGGCAATCGCGACATCGGTCGGCACCCCGCAAAATCCCGGCGTGGTCACCGGCTTCCGGTAACCGCGCGCAGATTCAGTCCTTCCAGTCCGTCCGCGGGATCGTAGCCGCGATCGCGACACCGCTGGCGGCAATGGCCGCCAGCACCAGGAACATCGCGCGATAGGCGGTCGCCACGCGCGACGCGAGTTCCGACCGCAGCACCTCCGGCGTCGCCGCCAGCGCCTTGGCGCCGCCCTCAAGCGCCTGGTGCAGCGCCATCGCGGCGGCATCGCCGGGCGCATCGATCAGCGCAAACAACACGACCCCCGCCAGCGCCACGCCGCACGCGCCGCCCAGGGCGCGCGCGAGCGAAATCGACCCGGTCGCAACGCCGAGCGCTTCGCGCCCGGCCGCCATCTGCACCGTGACCTGCGTGGGCGGCATCACCATGCCAAGGCCGACGCCGACGGCCATCGTCAGCGCGACAAAGACCGGCATCGGGGCGGCCTGCCCGCGGGCCGCGAGGCCAAGCAGCGCGAGCGTGACCACGCTCAAGCCTGCCTTGGGAAAGATGTTGACACGCCCCGTATGCGTGACGAGGTGGCCAGTGATCGCAGCGGACGTGACCTGCGCCAGCGTGATCGGCAGGAGGCTCGCACCGGAGGCGCCGATGCCCATGCCACGGCCGAGCTGCAGATAGAACGGCAGGAAGAGAATGAATGGGAACATCACGGCGCCGAAGCAGATCACCACCGCGTCGGAGCGCGCAATGGCCGGCATGGCCAGCAGGCGCACGGGAATGACGGGGTCGGGATGCCTCCTCTCCCACGCGAACAGCAGCGCCAGCGCTGCCAACGCGGTACTGACGATGCCGAGCATCGGCAGCGACCACCAGGCGAAGCGATGGCCGCCCGAGGTCAGCGCGAACAGCATGCAGGTCGTGGCGACCGCGAACAGCACCGCGCCCTGCACGTCAAGCGCGTGGACCCGCGGCGGCGCCATCTTCGCCGGCGGCGGGATGCGCAGCGCCAGCACCGCGGCCAGCAGTCCCAGCGGCACGTTGACGACGAATACGGCGCGCCAGCCGAAGTGCTCCGTCAGGTAGGCACCGAGCACCGGTCCCGACGTGCTGGCCAGCGCGAACACGGTGGCGAAGTACCCGGCGAAGCGACCGCGCTCGCGCGGGGACACGTGCTCGCCGATCAGTGCCTGGGCGAGCGTCATCAGGCCCCCGCCGCCCAATCCCTGCATGGCGCGGAACAAGACCAGCCAGAGAAAGTTCGGCGCGTAGATGCAACCGACCGACGCCAGCGTGAACCAGGCCAATGCCAGCAGCAGCATCCGCCGCCGCCCGTAACGATCGCCCAGGTATCCGTACAGGGGGGCCGCGATGGTGGCGGCGAGCAGGTAGCCGACCACGACCCACGACAGGTCGGCCAGCGCACCCTGCTCCGACGCAATGGACGGGAGCGCACTGGCGAGGATCGTCTGGTCGGCGGCGGCAAGAAACATCGCCACCATGACGCCTGGAAAGACCCGCCGAAAGGCCGCACGGGTCGCGGCCGCCGTGGATGTGCCGAGGACGGCCGTATCAGGTTTGGATTTACGCATTGGAATTGCGCTCGATTTTACGCGCAAGCGCGTACCCTTCCGTCCTGCCGTTCCCGACCCGCTGCATCCGCCCGCCCTTGCGTACCGTATCCTGCAATGCGATGAACACGATTGCCCCGACACTCCCCTCGACCCGCGGCGCGCGCCGGCGCAGGGGCCTTTGCATCGGCATCGGGTTGGCCGTACTCGCCGGTCTTCTTCTCTATGTCGGCCTGCTGGCGATCCTCTATGTCGGCCAGGAGCGCATGCTGTTTCCGGCAACGCCGTTGCCGGCCGCGCACCGCTTCCAGTTTCCGGTGCCGTTCCGCGAAGTCGAGATCGCCGTGCCGGGTGCGACACTCAGCGCGCTGCATTTCACGCAGACCGATCCACGCGGCCTCGTCTTCTTCCTGCACGGCAACGCGGGCAATCTCGAGACGTGGACCACGGGGGTGGAGTTCTACCGTCGCGTCAATTACGACCTCTTCATTGTCGACTACCGCGGCTACGGCAAGAGCACCGGACACATCGAGAGCGAGGCGCAGTTGCATGCGGACGTCCGCGCCGCGTGGGACGCCATCGCGCCGCGCTACCGCGACAAGCCGATCGTGATCTATGGCCGGTCGCTCGGCACCGGGCTCGCCGCACAGCTCGCGCGCGATGTTGACCCGGCCCTGCTGATCCTGGTGACGCCGTACACGAGCATCGTGGCGGCTGCACAGCGTCGTTATCCGTTCGTGCCGGCGGCACTGGTCAAGTACCCGCTGCGTACCGATGCCATCATCGGCGACGTGAAGAGCCCGATCCTGTTCGCGCACGGAACCGACGACACGCTGATCCCGCTGGCCTCCAGCCTGCAATTGCAGGCGCTGGCCCGCGCGCCGACCGCAATGCTGACGATCGAGGGCGCCGGACACCACGACATCCATCGCTTCCCGGCGTATGTGGACCCACTGGCGGAACGGCTGGCGCGCGCGACCGCGCGCTGAGACGCGCGATCCGACGACGCGAAGGTCAGCGCGGATTCTCCGGCGGCGACGGGCATTGCGGCACCCGTCCCCAATGGCCTTCGCAGGTCGCGAGGCGCACCCGCTGGTCGCAGATGAAGCCGCCGATGCCGCCCTCGCGATCGCAGCGGGCAAGATCATCGCGCATGGCTTGCCAACGATCCGGTGGTGGCGGCGGTGCGGGCACCGGCGCCGGCGCGATCAGCGCGGGACGCGGCGGTTCGGGCACCATCTCGTACGCCGCGCCTGCCGGTCCCGCCGCGAGCACGGTGGAGTCGGTGGGTCGAGCCGGCGCGGTTGCGCGCAGGCGTTGCGGTCGGACGGGCTTCGCCGCCGGCGGTGGGCCCTCGTCGGCCGGACCCGACGACACGAGGACGCTGT
>JBKJSU010000346.1:0-7134 GCA_046594415.1 Casimicrobiaceae bacterium
CCTGAGTCCGACGCAGATCGTGGCCGAGGGCCTGCCCGCCGAAGCCGTGGCCAAGGTCGTCCGCCTGATCAAGATCAACGAGTACAAGCGGCGGCAGTCGGCCGTCGGCATCCGGATCACGGCGCGGGGCTTCGGTAAGGACTGGCGCTATCCGATAACCTCGGCCTGGAACGAATGGACCACGGTCATGCCGCCCGCAGGCAGCACCTAGGACGAGCGCCTCGCGTCGTGTAAGCTCGGATTTCGACTTGTGGATGGCATGGTAAGGGAGCAGCAGCAATGAAAAAAATCGAAGCGATCGTCAAGCCGTTCAAGCTCGACGAAGTGCGCGAGGCGCTGTCCGAACTCGGCGTTACCGGGCTCACCGTCACCGAGGTCAAGGGCTTCGGCCGGCAGAAAGGCCATACCGAGCTCTACCGCGGCGCGGAGTACGTTGTCGACTTCCTGCCCAAGGTCAAGGTCGAGGTCGTGCTGGCCGATTCAATGGTGGAGCGGGCGATCGAGGCGATCGTCAAGGCGGCGCGCACCGGCAAGATCGGCGACGGCAAGATCTTCGTGACCACCGTGGACCAGGTCATCCGCATCCGCACCGGCGAATCCGGCGAAGCCGCCGTCTGAAGCCTGCGCCGGCGAAACTGTTCGCAGGCAAACACCGAGGAGACAAGGCATGTCGCTACTGGGCGAGTTCCGCGACTTCGCGGTCAAGGGAAACGTGATCGACCTCGCGGTCGCCGTCATCATCGGCGCCGCGTTCGGCAAGATCGTCGATTCGCTGGTCAAGGACATCATCATGCCGGTCATCGGCAGGATCTTCGGCGGCCTCGACTTCGCCAACAACTACATCCTGCTGGGGAGTCCGCCGGCTAACTTCCCGGGGCCGATGACCTACGAGGCGCTGACCAAGGCCGGTGTTCCGATGCTCGCCTATGGCAACTTCATCACGATCGTGATCAATTTCGTGATTCTGGCTTTTGTGGTCTTCTGGATGGTGAAGCAGTTCAGCAAGGCCAAGGCGAAAATGGATGCGGCGCCTGCCGGTCCTGCGCCCACCCCCGAGGACGTGCTGCTGCTGCGGGAAATCCGCGACGAACTGAAAATGCGCTAGGCGCCCCCGGCCGGCAGGGCTGCGGGTTCGGACGATAGTGTTTGATCGCGCGCAAAGCGCCGCGTTTGACCATAAGGGTCACGTTTGCCAGAATCGGCGACAATGCGACCAAGGCACCGCAGGCACAGGGTGCCGGCGTCGCGCTCGCCCTCACCGGAGGAAGTCCATGAAATTTGCCGCACCCCTGGCCGCCATCAGCGCGGCGATTGCCCTTGCCGTGGCCGCGCCCGTGTGCGCCGATGTGACCATCGGCGTCACGCTGTCCACCACCGGCCCCGCCGCGTCCCTCGGCATTCCGCAGAAGAACACGCTCGACCTGTTGCCCCAGTCCATCGGCGGCGAGAAGATCAAGTGGGTGGTGCTGGATGATGCCTCCGACACCACCAAGGCGGTCACCAACGCGCGAAAACTGGTCAGCGAGGACAAGGTCGATGTGATCATCGGTTCGTCGACCACGCCCAATTCGCTGGCGATGCGCGAAGTGGCCGTCGACTCCGGCACACCGATGATTTCACTGGCCGCCTCGGCCGCGATCATCAATCCCACCGATCCCAAGACGCGCTGGATCTTCAAGGCGCCGCAGAACGATGCGCTGATGGCGGATGCCATCGCGGTCAACATGAAGGCCGCGGGCATCAAGACCATGGCTTACATCGGGTTCGCCGACGCCTATGGCGATGGCTGGCTGGCCGAGATGCGCCGCTCGGCGCAGACCGCGGGCATCAAGATCGTCGCGGAGGAAAAGTACAACCGCAACGATCCGTCGGTGACGGGGCAGGTGTTGAAGCTGGTGTCCGCCAATCCGGATGCCGTGCTGATCGGTGCCGCCGGCACGCCCGGCGCCACGCCGCAGAAGGAACTCGTCGCGCGCAATTACAAGGGCAAGATCTACCAGACCCACGGTGTCGGCAATCCCGACTTCCTGCGGGTGATGGGCAAGGATGGCAACGGCACGCTGCTGCCAGTCGGTCCGATGCTGGTGTACGAGCAGCTGCCCGACACCAATCCCGTCAAGAAGACGGCGGCCGAGTACGTGACGAAGTACGAGCAGAAGTTCGGCGAGCGCACGACGTTCGGCGGGCACCTGTGGGACGCCTATCAGCTGCTCGCGCAGGCGCTGCCCGAGGCGATGAAGAAGGCCAAGCCGGGTACGCCTGCCTTCCGCACGGCGCTGCGCGACGCGCTCGAGGCGTCCAATGTCGTCGGCGTGCATGGCGTGTTCGTGATGAACGCCAACGATCACAACGGCTTCGACAATCGCGCCCGGGTCATGGTCAAGATCCAGGACGGCAAGTGGGTACTGCAGAAGTAAGTTCAGGCGAGGAATGCGCATGATCATTGCGCGTGCCTTCGTCATGTCAGCCAACATCCGCCGCCGGCGTTCGCCGGCGGCGTTTTGTTGACCGTCGCCAAGGGGCCGCATGGACCTGTCGATTGCCGCGTTGCTGGCCCAGGACGGCATCACCAATGGCGCGGTCTATGCGCTGCTGGCGCTGGCGCTGGTGCTGGTGTTCACGGTCACGCGCATCGTCTGGGTTCCGTCCGGTGAATTCGTCGCCTGGGGCACGCTCACGCTGGCGGGACTGCAACTCGGCAAGTCGTCAGGCATCGTCGGCCTGTTGCTGGGGATGGCCGTACTGGCGGGGGCGATGGAAATCTGGCGCGCGGTGCGCGCCGCCGAGGTGCGGCGGCTGCCGCGGCGACTCGGCGTGTGGACCGGCATCCCGGTCCTGATCGCCACGCTGTTGTGGTGGCTGGCACCGCTGCAGCCGCCGCTTGTCGTGCAGGTGGTGCTGACGCTGGCCGCGGTCACGGCGCTCGGGCCCCTGCTGTACCGGATCGCGTTCCAGCCGCTGGCCGAGGCCAGCGTGCTGGTGCTGCTGATCGTATCGGTGGCCGTGCACTTCGCCATGCTGGGCTTCGGGCTCTGGTTCTTCGGCGCCGAAGGCTCGCGCACGCCCGCCTTTTCGTCGGTCTCGTTCATGGTCGGCGGCGTCAATGTCAGTGTGCAGAGCCTGCTGGTGATCGGCACCAGTGCCGGGCTGATCGTGGCGCTGGCGGCGTTCTTCGGCCGTACGCTCTACGGCAAGGCATTGCGTGCCACCGCGGTCAATCGGGCTGGCGCGCGGCTGTGCGGCATCTCGCCCGATTTCGCGGGTGCGCTCACGTTTGCGCTGGGCGCGTTGATGTGCGCATTTTGCGGCGTGCTGATCGGGCCGATCGCCACGATCTACTACGACTCCGGCTTCCTGATCAGCCTCAAGGGGTTCGTCGGCGCGATCATCGGCGGCCTGCAGAGTTATCCGATCGCGGCGGCCGGCGCGCTGCTGGTGGGGCTGATCGAATCGTTCTCGTCGTTCTGGGCCAGCGCGTTCAAGGAGGTGATCGTGTTCACGCTGATCATCCCCGTATTGCTCTGGCGCAGCCTCACGACGCATCACCACGAGGAAGAGGAATGAGGGCGCCGCGATGACGAAGCACCTGCCAGGGCTGGGGCTCGTCGCTTTCGTCGCGCTGCTGGCGTTCGTGGCGCTGGGCGCGCCGCCGTTCTGGGTCACCCTCGGCAACTATATCGGGCTCTACAGCATCGTGGCGCTGGGTCTGGTGCTGCTCACCGGCGTCGCGGGGCAGACCTCGTTTGGCCAGGCGGCGTTTGTCGGCATCGGCGCCTACACGACGGCGTGGCTCACGATCAATTACGGCACGTCGCCGTGGTTCACGCTGTTCATCGGGCTTGCCGTCACCGGCGTGCTGGCGTTGTTCCTCGGTTTCATCACATTGCGTATGCAGGGACATTACCTGCCGCTGGCCACCATCGCGTGGGGCATCAGTCTCTACTACATCTTCGGCAATCTCGAGATGCTGGGCGGCCATACCGGCATGACCGGCATTCCGCCGCTCGACCTGCTGGGCTTCGAACTGAAGGACGAGCGCCGCTATTTCTTCCTCATCTGGGCGCTGGCGCTGGCGGCGCTATGGGCCACGCACAACCTGCTCGACTCCCGTCCCGGCCGCGCCATCCGCGCCTTGAAGAGTGGGCTCGACATGGCCGAGGCCTTCGGCGTCGACGCGGCGCGACTGAAGATCGTCGTGTTCGTCTACGCGGCGTTGCTGGCCTGCATTTCGGGCTGGCTGTATGCGCATTTGCAGCGCTTCGTGAATCCGACGCCGTTCGGTATCAACCAGGGCATCGAATACCTGTTCATGGCGGTGATCGGCGGCGCGGGCAGCGTCTGGGGCGCCGTGCTGGGCGCCACGCTGATCACGTTGCTGAAGCAGGTGCTGCAGAACATCCTGCCCGGGTTGCTCGGGCGTACGGGCAATTTCGAGCTGGTGGTGTTCGGCATCATGATGGTGCTGCTGCTGCAATTCGCCCGCGACGGCTTGTGGCCATGGATCGGGCGCCTGTTGCCGCGGCGACAGCCGGCGCCGGTGCCCGACGCGGCGCGCCTGCCCACGCGCGAGCGCACGCCCACGTCTGGGGCGCTGCTCACGGTGGACAAGGCGCGCAAGCAATTCGGCGGGCTGGTGGCGGTCAACGACCTGTCTTTCGACATCCGGCAGGGCGAGATCCTGGGCCTGATCGGGCCTAACGGCGCTGGCAAGAGCACCACATTTGCGCTGATCTCCGGCGCGCTGCCGCTTACGTCCGGCGCCGTCGTCTTCCGGGGCGAGGGCATCGGCAGCCGCGCGCCGTTCGAGATCGCGCGCCGGGGTCTCGGCCGCACGTTTCAACACGTGAAGCTGATCGGTTCGATGACCGTGCTCGACAACGTCGCGCTCGGCGCGTACCTGCGCGGTCGTTCCGGCGTGGTGCAGGCGGCGCTGCGGCTCGACCGCGAGGAGGAGGCGCGCACCCGGGCCGAGGCTGCGCGCGCCATCGAGCGCACCGGCCTTGCCGCCCACATGTTCGATGCGGCCGGCAGCCTGCCGCTCGGCAAACAACGCATCGTCGAGATCGCGCGTGCGCTGGCGGCCGATCCGGTGCTGCTGCTGCTGGATGAACCGGCAGCGGGATTGCGCTATCTCGAGAAGCGGGAACTGGCCACGCTGCTGCGCACGCTGCAGCGCGAAGGCATGACGATCCTGCTGGTCGAACACGACATGGACTTCGTGATGGGCCTCACCGACCGGCTGGTGGTGATGGATTTCGGCGAAAAACTGGCGGAAGGATTGCCCGCGGAGATCCAGCGCGATCCGCGGGTGCTCGAAGCATATCTGGGCGGGGTGGTGTGACATGGCGCCGCTCTTGACCGTCACCGACCTCGGCGTGGCCTACGGCAAGGTCGAGGCCGTGCACAAGGTATCGATCGCCGTGGACGAGGGCCGGATCGTGACGGTGATCGGCCCCAACGGCGCCGGCAAGACCACGCTGCTGGCCGCGATCATGGGCATTCTTCCGGCCCGCGGCACCATCACCTATCGCGGCGCGGCGGTAGGACGCCTTACCGTCGAGGAGCGCGTGGAGGCGGGGCTGGTACTGGTGCCCGAGAAGCGCGACCTCTTTGCCACGATGAAGGTGAGCGAAAACCTCGAACTGGGCGCATTCGCCCGCATCCGTCGCGGCGAGCGCGACGCGATGCGCACGCTCGACGAAGTGTATGCGCGGTTTCCGCGCCTGGCCGAACGGCGCGACCAGGCCGCAGGCACGCTCTCCGGCGGCGAACGGCAGATGCTGGCGCTGGGCCGCGCGCTAATGGCCAAGCCCAGGCTGCTGATGCTCGACGAGCCGTCGCTGGGACTCGCCCCGCTGGTGGTCCGCGAAATCTTCAGCATCATCTCGGCGCTGAAGGCCGCTGGTGTGTCGATCCTGCTGGTGGAACAGAATGCGCGGGCCGCCTTGCAGGTGGCCGACTATGGTTACGTGCTCGAAACCGGCGACCTGGTCCTCGAGGGCGCCAGCACCGACCTGATCGCCAATCCGCAGGTCATGGCCACTTATCTGGGGCAGGGGGCCGCGACACAGGCCTCCGGCGGTTGAAGACCACGCCCTTCGGCCCCAGAATAGAGGGTAGTCCAGCTTGGGGGCAACGTGCCCGCAAGCCCCGGACCCGAAAAAAAGGCCTGCCTTGACCGATCTCTCCGTTCCTCCCGTCGGCGCCGCCGTGCTGGCCGAAGCCGAGCACCTGCTGCTGGCTCCCGCCGGCCTCGACCAGGACCGCCTGTCGGCCGTGCTGGCGTCGATCCACGCGCACGACATCGACTTTGCCGATCTCTATTTCCAGCATGCGCGCTACGAGGGCTGGAGCCTCGAGGAGGGCATCGTCAAGTCCGGCTCGTTCAGCATCGATCGCGGCGTGGGCGTGCGTGCGGTCACCGGCGACAAGCAGGCGTATGCGTACTCGGACGACATCTCGCTGGCCGCGTTGGATGAGGCAGCGCAGGCGGTGCGCGCCATCGGCCGGCAAGGGCAGTCCGCCGTGGCCGCGCTCGGCCAACGCGCGTCGGCACGCACGCTCTACGCGGTTGGCGATCCCGTAGGCAGCCTGGGCGAGGCCGACAAGGTGGCGTTGCTGGAACGGATGGAACGGATGGCGCGGGCGAAGGATCCGCGCATCACGCAGGTGATGGCGTCGCTGGCCGGCGAGCACGAGACGATCCTGATCGCCCGCAGCGATGGCCTGATCGCCGCGGATGCGCGCCCGCTGGTGCGTCTTTCGATCAGTGTGATCGTCGAGGAAAACGGACGCCGCGAGCAAGGCCATGCCGGCGGCGGCGGCCGCTTTGATTACGCGTATTTCAACGATGCCGTGCTCGCCCGTTATGTCGACGAGGCGGTGGCGCAGGCATTGCTCAACCTTGCCGCGCGTCCGGCGCCCGCCGGCAACATGACGGTGGTGCTGGGCAACGGCTGGCCAGGCATCCTGCTGCACGAGGCGATCGGCCACGGCCTCGAAGGCGACTTTAACCGTAAGGGCACCAGCGCGTTCTCCGGGCGCGTGGGGCAACGCGTGGGCGCCAAGGGCGTCACCGTGGTCGACGACGGCACGATGCGCGACCGCCGCGGCTCGCTCAACCTGGACGACGAG
>JBKJSU010000386.1:0-2880 GCA_046594415.1 Casimicrobiaceae bacterium
GCTGGCGCCCTTCGGCGCCTATGCGCTCAATCTCGCGGCCATCACGGCGGCCATCTGCATGGGCCGCGAAGCCAACGAAGACCCGGCGAAGCGCTATGTCGCGGCGGTCAGCGCCGGCGTGTTCTATCTGTTGATCGGTTTCTTCGGCGCGACGGTGGCCACGGTCTTTGCAGCGTTTCCGCGCGAACTGGTGCTGGCCATTGCCGGGCTCGCCTTGCTGGGCACCATCGGCAACGGACTGGCCACGGCGCTGGCGCAGGACCCGCAGCGCGAACCGGCGTTGATCACCTTCCTGGTCACCGCGTCCGGCGTCAGCCTGTTCGGTGTCGGCTCGGCGTTCTGGGGGCTCGTCGCCGGCGTGCTTGCGCTGCTCGTGCTGCGGACGGGTAACATGCCGATTCCACCCACTTCACGCTGATCGCCTGCGATGCGCTTCGAGGACTCTGCAGCTGAATTCGACCAACGGGTGCGTGCCCGCGGCATGGCCGTGGATGCTTTGGGTGTTGTCGACGCGCTCGCTGTCATGGCGGCGTTCTACCGCGACGACCCCGTGACCGGCCTCACCCAGTGGTTCGAGGATGCGCTCAAGTTTTCGGCGGCGGTGCGCGACCGCGGCCAGGGCGAACACTTCGAGGTCAACCTGGCGCGGGTGCTCACCACGCGGCGCGAGGCGGCGCCGCCGCTGGTGCGCGCACTCGAGCTCACCTGGCGGTTTGCGGTCACGCCGGAGCTGCGCTACGTTCCGCGTGTCGAGCATTGGTGCGTTGCGCGCGACGACCTGCCAGCCTTCGAGAAGCTGGTGCGCGAAAGCGAGGCCTTTGCCGTCGCGCAACGCGACACCGCGTTGTCGGTGAGCGTCCTCTTCGCGGACGGAACCGGCTAGCCCGCCCATGGCCACGCTGCGTATGCGCGCGTTATTCGCAGGCGGCATTGCCCTGGCGCTGGTGGGCGGGGTGGTCTACGCGCTGCATGCGGCGGGCAAGGCCGAAGGCGGCGGCCCGCTGGGCACCGGACCGCTCATCGCGGACATCAACCTCGGGCTCGAATTGCTGCTGGTGCTGGGCCTGACCGGGGGCGCGGTGCTGGCGCGCTCGGGCAACATCGAGGCGCATCGCGTCAACCAGACCATCTGGGTGCTGGTCAATGGTGCACTGGTGCTCTTCATCATGGCTTCGGCGATGGCAAGCTTCAAGCTCCCCAATCTCAAGGCGCTGACCGATGTCGGCAATGCGATTACGGTGTTGCACGCGATCTTTGGCGTGCTCACCGTGGCGGGCGGCACGTGGCTGGTGCTGCAGATGAACGATGTGCTGCCGGTGCGCTGGCACGTCCGGTGGTGGAAGGGCCTGATGCGCGCCACGCTGGCGGGTTACTGGGCGGTCGCGCTGTTGGGCATTGCGACTTACTATTACTGGTACGCCGCGTAAGCGGCACCGGCGGCCGGGCCACGGGCTGGCGTTCGGGCGCAAACGCGCTCATGATCGCAGTCCCGCAGTGCTTTGATCCGGAGTCATCATCATGGTCATCTGTCCCGTCGCCATTGCCGTCGGTTGCAAGAAGTGCCCGATCTTCAAGGTGTGCCCGGTGAAGGGCATCATCGGCGACTACAAGGCACCCGCGGCCGGGCCCGAGAAACGCGCCTCCGCCACGGCCAAGGCCAGTCCCGCCAAGTCGCGTTCGGCCAAGTCGCGCGCCCGCCGGAAATAGGCGGCAGCGCGCGCGATGCTGGATCGCGTCCTCGCCGATGCGACGGTCGCGCTGCATCTGGCCTTCATCCTGTTTGTCGTGGGCGGCGGCGCGCTCGTCTGGCGTCGGCCGGCGTGGGCGTGGTTGCACGTGCCCGCCGCGGCCTGGGTCGCGTGGCTTGAATTCACGCACGCCACCTGTCCGTTGACGCCGCTCGAGAACATGCTGCGCGCGCGTGCCGGCGATGCCGGCTATGCGGGGGGCTTCATCGAGCACTATCTCGAACCGGTGATCTATCCCCTGGGTTTGACCCCCGGCATCCAGGTCGTGCTTGGCGCGCTGGTCGTTGCGCTCAACGTCGCCGTATATGCGCTGGTGTGGCGGCGCGCACGCCGCGCCGGTAGCCCGCGAGGCGTTGCCGCTTGAGCGCGAACGTCGTGGTGTGCGGGCAGGCGCCCGACGGCACGGCGGTGGCGTCCATCGTCCTCACCAATCGTCGCGGCATGCGTGCAACGCTGCTGTCGTGGGGGGCGCTGCTGCAGAGACTCGAAGTGCCCGACCGCGGCGGCCGCCTGGGCGATGTCGTGCTCGGTTTCGACACGCTGGCGCCTTATCTCGTGCGCCATCCAAACTTCGGCGTGACCGTGGGCCGTGTCGGCAATCGCATCGCGCACGCGCGGTTCACGCTCGATGGGGTCGAGTACAGGTTGGCGGCCAACAACGGCCCCAATTCGCTGCACGGCGGCAACGTCGGGTTTTCCAGGCGCAACTGGACGTGGCACGTGGAAGGCGACCGCGCTGTGCGGTTCGAGTATGTGAGTCCGGACGGTGAGGAAGGCTATCCGGGCACGCTGCGTGTGGCGGCCACGTATGCGCTCGACGACGACAACGGATTGGTGCTGGAATGGGTCGCCGCCACGGATCGTGCCACGGTGGTCAATCTCACCAACCACAGCTATTTCAACCTGGCCGGCGGCGGCGACGTGCGCGATCACCTCGTGATGCTGCAGGCAGACGCATTTCTGCCGGTCGACGCGACATCGATTCCGCTGGGCGAGTTGCGCAGTGTGGCCGGCACACCGATGGATTTGCGCGTGGCCGTGCGCGTGGGCGATTGCCTCGCTGCGCCCGACGCGCACGGCCACGCGCAAATCCATCGGTGTGCCGGCCACACTGCGCAACTCGCCCAGCGGA
>JBKJSU010000482.1:0-9114 GCA_046594415.1 Casimicrobiaceae bacterium
CATGAGCGCAACCAGTGACCTGCGTATCGGCGCCGGCGTCATTCGCGGTGAACCAGTTCGGTTTACGTGCGATGGCGCAGAAATCAATGCTTTTGAAGGGGAAACCGTGGCGGCGGCGCTGTGGGCTGCTGGGGTGCGTCGCGCGAGTGCTGATGCTGCATCAGCGGACGGGCCGCCCTGGCGCACCATGTTCTGCCTGATGGGCGTGTGTCAGCAATGTGTCGTGTGGGTCGACGGCCGACGCATTGAAAGTTGCCGCGTGGCGGTGGCGCGGAACCTGGTCGTGTGTACATCGCGATGACCCATCACTGCGATGTCGCTATCCTTGGTGCGGGGCCGGCGGGGGCCAGTGCTGCAATCGAAGCCCGAGCGCGTGGAATCTCCGTGGTGGTGTTTGATGAAGCGCCGACGGCGGGTGGACAGGTTTATCGCATCACCGCGGCGATACGTCCGACGCAGCATGACCATGATCGCGCAGCGGGCAATGCGTTGCGCGCGTTACTCGCAGCGTCGGGCGCCGCGGTTCGTCTTGGGCAGCGTGTCTGGGATGTCGAACAAGACAGTGACGGCTTTACCATTCATGCGCTTGGTGAGGACGGGCCTGCATGCGTTCGCGCACGTGCGCTGATCGTTGCCAATGGCGCACAGGAGCGCCATGTTCCAGTGGCCGGATGGGAGCGCCCCGGAGTCATGGGCTTGGCCGCTGCCACCGTCCTGCTCAAGGCGCAACGTGTGTTGCCAGGCCACAATGTCGTCGTCGCCGGCACCGGTCCGCTGCTCCTGGTAGTGGCCGCGGCTATCCTGAAGGGTGGCGGACGCGTCGCGGCGGTCATCGATGCCAATCCGCGCAGTGCGTGGATTGCCGATTGGCGTACGCTCGTGACACGCCCCGACCTGCTGTTGCGCGGTGCTGCATGGTTGCGTACGCTGGTCGCACACGGTGTCATGCCCATCGCCGCGCGTGCCATTCGCAGCATCGATGGCAATCCAACCGTAACCGGAGTGACGATCGGTCACGTCGATGGGCGCAGCGGCAACGAACGCACGATTGCCTGCGATGCTGTTTGCTTGGGCTATGGTCTGACGCCTGCAACCGACGTGACCCGGCTGCTCCGCGTCGACCACGTTTTCGGCGCGGCCGCAGGTGGTTGGCATGCGCAGGTGGACGCCGACCAGTGTTCGTCGCTGGCGCGACTTTATGTGTGTGGCGACGCGGCTGGTGTTGCCGGCGCCGCTGCCGCATTGCCGCAGGGACGGCTCGCCGCGCTAGCCGCAGCGCGCGATCTCGGGCACATGGACGCCGCAACCTTCGCGTCCACCACAGCATCATTGCGACGCGAAGCGGTGCGCGCGGCAGGCTTTGGCGCGGCAATGAATGCCATGTCAACGCCGCCGTCGGCGATCGTGCAGTCGATGACGCCGGAAACCGTGGTTTGCCTCTGTGAGCATCTCACGCGCAAGCAACTCGACGCTGCGGTGACTGCGGGGGCAGCGACATTCAATGACCTCAAGTCCGCCACGCGTTGCGGCATGGGACCCTGTGGCGGTCGCCTGTGCGAGGACACCGCCGCGCGCCTTATTGCGCTGAACACCGGCGCCACACGAGCGATGATCGGGCAAGCGACCGGGCGGCCACCGTTGCGACCCGTAGAACTCGACGCTTTGGTCGGCAAATTCGACTACGACGCGTTGCCGATGGCGCAGCCGGCCCCGCTATGACGCGTCATGACTTGATTGTCGTGGGCGCCGGCATCATGGGTGTAACCGCCGCGTTGCGTGTGGCCGCAGGCGGCATGCGCGTGCGGGTGCTCGAGCAAAGTGGCGCTGGTTCGGGCGCCACTGGCGTGAATGCAGGCACGCTGTCGCTACAGATCAAGCGCGTGGCGCTGATGCCGTATGCATTGCGCGGTCACGAGTGGTGGCGGCGCGCAGGCGATGCGGTGGGCTTCAAGAAAACCGGCGGCTATACACTCGCCTTCAACGCGCATGAACGCACGCTGCTCGAAGAGCGTATGCGGTTGAAGATCGCCGCGGGCGCGCCCATTGAATTTGTCACGCCGGCGCACGTACGCGCAGCCGAGCCCGCGCTATGCGATCGGATCGTCGCGGCTAGTTACTGTGCGCAGGATGGTCACGCCGACTCGACGCGCAGTGGCGTTTATTTGCGCGGACTGTTGCACGATGCGGGCATCGAATTGTCGGAACGCGCAGGCGTGGTCGGATTGGCAGCGCAGGGATCGGAATTTGTCGTGCGCACGGCGACCGAAGTCATGCACAGCGCGCAACTGTTGCTGGCTGCCGGTGCGTGGACCCAACCGCTGGCGGCGATGCTGGGTGTGGATTTGCCAATCACCGTTCGCGTCAACACAGTCACGGTCACCGAACCAGGGCCCCGCTTGCTCAATACCGGGATCGGTCACGCCAGCGGGTTGCTTACGCTGAAACAAAAGACCAATGGCAGTTTCCTGATTGGTGGCGGCTGGCAAGGTCGCGGATCACCTGCGACTGGTCGTGGTGAGGTCGCCGCCGATACGCTGCTGCAAAATTTGCGTCTAGCACGTTTTGCGGTTCCGGCACTGGCGCCCGTACGGGTGCTGCGTTCATGGACGGGATTCGAGGCCCA
Organism: Casimicrobiaceae bacterium; assembly: GCA_046594415.1. Classification (GTDB taxonomy): domain Bacteria; phylum Pseudomonadota; class Gammaproteobacteria; order Burkholderiales; family Casimicrobiaceae; genus VBCG01. The sequence continues at coordinate 2,624 of JBKJSU010000482.1, forward strand.
TGTCCCCGACTATTTCCCACTGGCGGGCGCACTGCCGGGCGTTCCCGGTGCATACGTTCTTGCCTGCGTGCGCGGCGGCTACACGATCGGACCCTGCATCGGGACCTTGATGGGCGACCTCATGCTCGGCCGGGATCCGGAGTTACCTCTCTTCGACCCTGCCCGCGTGGTGCGCACCGAGCCGCAAGTTGCAAGCTGAACGTGCGGTGATTCACTTCGCAGACCGGCGCGCCGGCGCGTTGTTTGCCAGCACCGCGGGCCGTCCAGTCGTGCCCAATCGCTCTGCAATTCGTTGCGCGGAGGCGACCACCGCGGCGACGTCGCGCGTTTCGAACTGCGTCAGGTCAAACGCCGAGTCAGGCGCCGAGATATCGATGGCAGCAACCACGCGCCCGGTACGGTCACGTATTGGCGCGGCAATTGAACTGCCCCCTGGCTCAACCGCGCCGTGGCTGATGGCAAATCCTTGCTGGGCGGCGACGGCAACGCGCCGCGCCAATTCCGTCACGTTGCGCGGTGTTTGCGATGTCAGCGGCGTAAAGGTCATTCCATTGAACAACGCGATCAGGTCCTGCGTCGCCAGCGTGGTCAACAACAGCCAACCCATTGGCGCACCGTAGGCGGGCATGCGCGTGCCCACATTCATCGTGCTGAGGAAGCCCGACCGCGTCTGGATGCAGGAGAGGTAAAGGATTTCGCGTTGATCCAGGATGGCCAGGTGCGCCGACACATTGGTCTGGTCACGCAGCGACTCGAGCTCCGGTCGCGCAACTTCGATCAGATCCTTGGACGCTAGATAGGCATAGCCGATGTTGAGCACACGCGGGCCAAGCGTCAGCAATTTGCTATCGGGCACTTCGTCGAGAAACCCCATATGCACCAGCGTGTAAGTCAGCCGGAACACCGAGGAGCGGGTAAGGCCGAGGTGCTTGGCGATCTCGGCAACGCTCATCGGCCGCGCTTCGCCTGCCAGTATCTCGAGGACCAGCAAGCCACGCCGGAGGCCCGGAACGAAATAGGCCTCGTGATTCTTGTGGAGCGTGGCGTCGTGATCGATGGGCATACGAGTGATCGTGGCTGGCTTGACGGCGAGCTTCGGTGTTGGACGACGATCGCGCATTCCCGCGATCGTCGTCGGTAGCGGGCTCGCTCGACCAGCATTTTGGCACGCCGTTACTCCTTCGGGAGGTTGAGCTTGCTGATTGCGGCACCCCATTGGGCATAGTCCTGCTTGATCATCTGCGGAAACTTGTCCGGGCCGACGTTGAGCGGCGTTGCCCCGAGGGCGGCGAGCCGTATAACCACATCGGGGTTGGCCAGCGCCTTGGCAAACGCGTCGTTGAGTTTGGCGACAATGGCCGGCGGCGTGCCGGCACGCAGGAACGTACCGGTCCATACATACGGCCCGAAGCCTTTGTATCCGAGTTCGTCGAGGGTCGGCGTATCCGGCAACTCGGGAAGTCGCGCCGAGCTGCGAACCGCCAGCGCATGCAGCTTGCCTGCCTTCACATGGGGCGCCAGTAGTTTGGGCGATTCCATCAGCAGCAGGATCTGGCCGCCAAGCAATCCACCTGCCGATTCGCCACCTCCTTTGTAAGGGACGTGCAGGACCTTGATGCCGGCGCGTTCCGCCAGCAGCTCGACCAGCAAGTGGTTGGTGGTGCCCTGGCCCGAGGACCCGAACGAATATTTGTCCGGGTTTTTCTTGGCATCAGCCACCCATTCTGCAAACGTGGCTGGCGTCGATACATGGGCGGCCAGCACGAAGTCGATCGACACCAGCGCATTGAGTGGCATCAACTCCACGTTAGGATCGAACGGCATCTGCGCCTTGAGGTGCGGCAGGATCGTATTCGTGGCCGGGGAAGTGAACAGCACGTTATAGCCATCGGCCGGCAGTTGCGCGACCATCTGGGCGCCGATCAACCCCGCAGCACCCGGCTTGTTCTCGACGACGATCGTGGTATTGAGCGACTTGCGTGCCTCGTCGGCCATGATGCGCGCGATACCGTCGATGAGGCCGCCGGTTGCAAACGGGACGACAAAGCGAATGGGCTTCGACGGGTAGTCCTGTGCACTGGCCATGCTCGCGCTGACCAACAATGCAGTAGCCAACAGCCAGGGTCGAGTCTTGATCATCGTCAGGTTCATTGCGAAGTCTCCAGGTACGTTGAAATGATGTTTCCGCGAGACGCATGTGCGTCAGGTGCACGTGACCGTGTATGCTCACGGCCGTCCACCGTTCCGGAATCGTTCGCGTTTTCATGTCCACCAAAAACAAGCCGGGCACGCCGAAGCGCTACCACGTTCCCGGTCTCGAACGCGGTCTCGATCTGCTCGAGTTGCTCAGTGCCGATCGCCAGCCGGCAACAGTCGCGGACCTGACTCGTCGATTGAGTTTGCCCCGGTCCTCCGTGTTTCGTCTGCTGCATACGCTCGAAGACAAGGGCTATCTGCAGGTCGATCCAACGGGCAAGACCTTTGTGCTTGGCGCGCGTGTGCTGCAGTTGGGTTACCAATTTTTGGCGTCGCGCGATGTCGTGCAATTGGCGCGCGGTGACATCGAGGCGCTGGCGCGCGCCACCGGCATTTCTGCCCACCTCGTCGTGCGCGATGGCCGCGACATCGTCTACGTGCTGCACGCGCTCGGCAGTTCGACCTTTGTCAGCAATCTTGGAATCGGCGATCGCTTGCCGGCGCACGCCACCCCGACGGGGCAATTCCTGCTGTCGAATCTCTCGTCCGAGGAGCTCGCCAAACTCTATCGCGGCGTCAAGCTTGAACCGACGTCGCCGCAGTCGCCCAAGAGCATCGTGGCATTGGCGAAAGTAATAGCCACTGCCGCCGCCGCCGGTTACCTGGTGAGTCTTGGCGCCGTCCACCGTGGCGGCATGACCATCGCGGCACCGGTACGCGATGCTGGCGGGCACGTGGTGGCCGGTGTGGATATCTCCGGCCCGGACGACGCCTTCGACCGGCGTGAAATACACGGCCAGTACAAGAAAGCGGTGCTTGCCGCCGCGGCCACCATTTCGGCGCGATTGGGCTATGTCGCGTGAGTGCATCGACTCACGCATCGTGGGTCATGCTTGCAGGTAGCGATGCCAATACGGTGGTGAGTGCATCAACGGTGATGTCCACGATCGATTCGATCTGCGCGGCTGTCACGATATAGGGCGGTGCGAACAACACGTGATCGCCGGCCACGCCATCGGCGGTCCCGCCACTGGGGTAGCAGAGCAGGCCGCGCGTCTGGGCCGCGTGCTTGATGCGCGCATGCAGCGCCAAGGCAGGGTCGAATGGTGCACGCGTGTGGCGATCGGCCACGAGCTCGACCGCCAGAAAAAGGCCGCGGCCGCGGATATCGCCGACATGCGGATGCGCACCGAGTCGTTCGTCGAGGCGCGTGCGCAGCAGGGCCCCCATCGCACTTACGTTGTCGAGCAGTTGGTCGTCCTCGATCACCCGCAATACGGCGAGCGCGCCGGCGCAACACGCAGCGTGACCCATGTACGTGTGGCCATTGGCGAGCGCGGCGCTGCCGGCGCTGATCGCCGCCACGATGCGCTCGTGAACCAATACCGCGCCGATGGGCTGGTAACCCGCGCCCAGTCCCTTGGCCACGGTGATGAGATCGGCACCAATTCCCTCCTGTTCAAGCGCAAACAGTGACCCGGTGCGGCCCATGCCGCACATGATCTCGTCGGCGATGAACAGTACGTCGTGCCGGTCGCAGATCTCGCGTATCCGCGCGAAGTATCCTGGCGCCGCGGTAACACAACCGGCGGTGGCGCCGACGACCGGCTCGGCCACGAAAGCGCATACACGCCCGGGGCCCGCCGCGATAATGGCCTTTTCGAGCTCGTCGGCGGCGCGACGACCGTAAGCCTCCAGCGTTTCGTCGGGACGTCGATATCGATATTCGTTGCATGCCGGGATGTGCACGGCATGGTGGAACAGCAGCGGCTCATAGGGGCGCCGCCGCGCAAGATTGCCGCCGATGGCGAGTGCACCCAGCGTGTTGCCGTGATAGCTGGCCTCACGCGAAATGACCGTGTCGCGTTGTGGCTGCCCGCGCTCCAGCCAGTATTGCCGTGCGAGCTTGAGCGCGGCCTCGACGGCCACCGATCCTTCGTTGACGAACAGCGCGCGGGTGATGCCGACGGGGGCGCGCGCCACCAGTTGCGTTGCCAGTTCTTCCATCGGCCCGTTGGTGAAGAATGACGTGTGCACGGCGGGGAGGGTGCGCAATTGCGCGCTGATCGCATCGATCACGCGCGAGTCACTGTGACCGAGGCACGAGACGGCGGCCCCGCCCGATGCATCGAGATAGCGCTTGCCGGTATCGTCGAACAGGTAGCAACCATCACCACGCACGGCCATGGGCAATTGCACATCGAGCTTGCGATGGAACACGGCGCTGGAACGCGTTCGAGTCGTCTGGTTGTCCATAGGTGAACACATTACCCACATGTGGACAGCCTGTCCATCGTGTCCGACAATGGCGTGCCTCGACGCGCAATGTCCCGGCCATTTCCCACTTGGATCCAACCTTGCGCTACGGCGTCCCCAACCATCTCGCCCGGCTTTACGCGCGGCTTCCAGAAAACTTGCACTGGCGGGGACCGCCCAACGACTGGGTGCGCGCCACGCGTCCCGGACTGTCGCTCCATTCGTTTGTCGAGGGACTCACGCTGGCGGCGGATGGCACCGCCTATCTGGCGGACGTTCCTTATGGCCGCGTGTTTCGAATCGGAGCGCGTGATCGTGCATGGACCTGTGTGCTGGATGACGGCAGCGAACCACATGGGCTTTGGCTTGACTCCGCGACCCAAATGGTCATCGTGGACCATCGCCGGGGTTTGCGCGTGCTGAATCTGGAATCGCAGGACGTCACCGAACGTTGTGCGGCGCCAACTGAAGGTGCGTTTCGCGGGCTGTCCGATCTCGCCATCGATGCCGACGGTACTACCTGGTTTACCGATCCCGGTCGATCGAACCTGGCAGATCCGTATGGGCGATTGTTTCGACTTGCGGCAACCGGCGAGCTCACGGTTGTGCTCGATCATCTGCCCTATCCCAATGGCGTGGCGATCAGCGCCGACGGCAAGGATGTACTGGTGGCGATGACGCGCGCGAATGCCGTTTGGAAACTCCCACGGCGCAGCACGGCAGGGAAGGCCCCGATGCTCGGGCACTATCTGCAACTGAGCGGCGGACTGGGCCCGGATGGCCTTGCCGTCGGCTTGCACGGGTGCCTCGCCGTCGCGCATGCCCAAGCAGGCTGCGCGTGGCTCTACGATGCACTCGGAACGCTGCTGGCACGCATCGCGATGCCGGAGGGCATGTGGACGACATCGGTGCGTTTCGCGCCGTGGTCGCCTGGCCATCTCTTCATCGCCGAAGCGCAGACTGGCTCGATCTACGAATGCGATTGCACGGCAATTCTGGAGGGGCGAGCGTGAGTACGTTAAAGGTGCAAGGCTATTGGCCGGCTGTGGTGACCCCTTTTGACGCATCGGGGGCGCTGCGCTACGACGATTTTCGCCGCATCGTGCGCTGGCTGGTGGATGGCGGTGCACAGGGCATCTGCATCGCCGGCGACAACGGCGAATCGTGGGCACTCACGCCGGACGAACGCGGCCAGCTGGTGCGCGAGGCACGCGCGGAGGTCGGGCAGCAGGTGCCACTGGTGCTGGGTGCAAGTGCCGCCACTACGCGGCAGTCGATTGCGTACGCCGAAATCGCGGCACGCGAAGGCGCCGATGGCATTCTGTTGATGCCGCAGACCTATGTGCTGAAGGCCACGCGCGCCGAACTTGTCGCCCATTTTCGCAAGGTGGGCGCGGCGGTTCCGTTGCCCATCATTGCGTATAACAGCCCACGCCGTGCGGGCATCGCCTTGAGTGTCGATGACCTTGCCGCCATTGTCGATGTCGCCCCGATCGTGGGCCTCAAGGAGTCGACGCGCGAGTTGGCCCATTTGTCCGAAGTCATTCGACGACTGGGCGAGCGCATCGCCATCATGACCGGTCCCGCTTCTTTTGTGCTGCCCGGCATCGCGTTGGGCGCCCATGGTTTCATCTCGAGTGGTCCGGAACTTCTGGGTTCGCTCGCTTCGCGCCTGATGACGCTGGGGAAGGCGGCTCCGGGCGGCGAGTTTCGACAAGCGCACCACGCGTTGACGCGCGTCTACGAAGGCCTGATGTCCATCGGCACGTGGCCCGCTGCATTGAAGGCCGGGGTGAACCTGATGGGCCAACCTGGTGGCGTGCCACGGGATCCGGTGCAATCGCTGTCTGGCGATGCGCGCGATCGCCTGGCGGCATTGCTGCGCGAGATCGGTGCGCCGGTGGTGGAGCCGTAGGCAACCACGTTTCGGGGCGGTGAAGGTTCCGTTCAGCCCACAACACCTGCAGCGCGAAGCGACGCAATCGCGGCTGGCGACAGGCCGAGCTCACCGAGGAGCTCGTCGCTATGCTCGCCGACCC
>JBKJSU010000045.1:0-10930 GCA_046594415.1 Casimicrobiaceae bacterium
GGCCGGCATCCGCACCGACGAGCGCGGCTACATCGTCGTTGATGATCAGTGCCGCACCAGTGCCGATGGCGTGTGGGCGGTGGGCGACTGCAACGGCCGCGGCGCCTTCACGCACACCTCCTGGAACGATCACGAGATCGTCGTCGCCAACCTGTTCGATCAGGACCCGCGGCGCATCTCCGAGCGCATCCCGTGTTACGCGCTCTTCATCGACCCCGCGCTCGGCCGCGTCGGCATCACTGAAGACGAAGCGCGCGCCAGCGGCCACAAGGTATTGCGCGCGAAGATGCCGATGCAGCGGGTCGGCCGCGCACGCGAAGCCGGCGAAACGCAAGGCTTCATGAAGGTGCTGGTCGATGCCGACTCCAGACTCCTGCTGGGGGCCGCGATCCTCGGCCTCAACGGCGACGAGGTGATTCATGCCCTGCTGGATGTGATGGCGGCCAGGCAGCCCTATACCGTGATCTCGCGGGCCATGCACATCCATCCAACGGTCAGCGAGCTGGTGCCGACCCTGCTACAGCAACTGAAGCCGCTGACCTGAGCGGCAACCCGGCTCGACCGGTTCAGCTCACGACCAAGCATGGCGCGGCACTCGTTGCAGCGATGCTGCCAAACGCTGGTGGTATCGCGTTGGCCACGTTCTTGGCGCGCGACTGTGGCAGTCCCTGGCGCGCCCAGGAACTGTAGCCGCTCCCGCGCCACTGTCTCGGCGGCCTCCCTTTGCGGAAAGTGCCCGACGTCCGGCAGCAGCATGCGCTGGTACAGGCCGTGGAAGAACTGTTCCTTGTCTTCCGAAGTTCCGGGAAGGTTCACCGTCTCTGCCTCCCCATGCAGCACCAGCGTCGGGACGTCCAGCACGGGAGCCGGATGCAGCGTGGCCGCGTCGTTTGCGTAGTACGGATCGCCGGGAGCATGGCCCCAGCGGTGGCGGCGCGAGTGCAGGGTGACGTCGGACCAGTCGTCGTTGTCGAACGCAGCCGCGGTGGCAGCGTACTCCTCGTCGACGTACCATCCGCGCGGGGGCCAGGTGTCCCACATGATCCTGGCGAAGGCGTGCCGATCCTCGCGCACGCTGCGCGCCCCGCGCGCGGCGTGGCCATGTACCGTTGGTACCAGTAGTTGCGCGCCATCGACAGGCTGAGCGCCTGGTCGGGGATATTGCCGGCGTGCGGTGACCCCATCCTGCGACGGTGTTAGGACCTTGTACTTTCCACTGAATGGCGCACGAAGTCGTCCAGCGATGTGAGCGGGACGTCGAAGGCACGCGCCGTCTCACCCATGTCCATGGGCGAGTCGTATGCGTCAAGGCTGGCGGCCAGTCCCCAGGCGGACTCGGGCAGGCCGGGCACTGGCTCCCCCAGGCGCACGTACCGCGTCAAGAAAGGACCCGGAGACCGGACGGGTCGGTAGCGCTATACATATCCGAGGGACTTCTGCCGCATCAACTCGACGCCATCGACCAGCAGGGCTCCAGCCCTTTCGGTCGCGCCCTCGTTCCAGACTTTGATCGCCTGTTCCAGCATGGAATGCACTTCGTCCGGCAACTTCTGCTGGCTCGGGTGCAACAGCGTTTGCGCGTGCTCGACAGCGGCGGACCAAGCGCGATGCTTTGCTGCAAGGGCCAGCAACGGCCCGACGGCCATACATTTGAGGGGTGTGAAGTCGCCGGCAAGTTGCACCGACTCCTCGAGGAGACTTCGTGCGCGCGTCTCGTCGCCCTCGCGCCACGCGACCCAGCCAAGCGAACCGAGCGAGCTGGCTTGGTAAAAGGCATTCTTTGCCTTGCGCGCGAGCGAGAGGGTGCGCTCGGCCCAGCGGCGCGTCATTTCCACGTCGCCGCGCTTGCGACCCACGACGGCCAGGTAGTTCGTGCCGATGAACTGCGTATCCAGGTCACCGACCTGTTCGGTGTCTCGAAGACCATCCCGGAAGCATCGCTCGGCGTCCGCCAATTCGTCGCGCCACAGATGCACGAAGCCGTTGATTATCTTCGCGCGTCCGATCATCCGCCGGTTGCCGGAGTCCTTGGCGGCGGCGAGCGAATGAACGGCGTTATCCAGCGACTCGTCGGGCAACCTGTGGTACCGAAATCGCCGCAGATCCGACAGAATCAACGCCTCGGATATGCGCGCGCGTTGTATCGGCGTGCCGCGCTGTTCGATGACGGGACGCGCCTCCGACGCCAGCACGGTCAGTTCCGCCGTCGAGCCGGCGATGTAGTGACCCCACATGCGGTCTAGCTGCAGCTCGATCCATTCGTGCCACCATGTTCCATCTTCCGCATTCGTCGGAGGGCCAAGCGCCGCGACGGCCCGATCGATGGCAGCGAGCGTCTCCGGGATCCGCCGCGAGACGTTGAGGGCGACGCCCTCCCGACGGTACAACCGCGCGTTGGTGACCACATCGCTTGCCGGCACGCACGCGCGCGCGGCCGCATACGCACGCACCGCATCGTCGGCTTGACCGATCATGCCAAGCACGCTGCCCAGGTTCTCGTTGAGGTCGCGGGCTGTTTCGCGCCAGACTCCCGCGCGGTCGGGGTCCTCGCGCAGGCGTTCCGCCTGCTCGATGGCCGCCTGGTAGAAGGCGATGGCTTCCGTGTTGGCGTAGGTCTGCCGGGCCCGGTCGGCGGCGCGGGTCAAGTAATGGAGGGCCCTTTCCCGAGCCTCGCCCGCCGTGAAGTGATACGCAAGCGTCGAGGCGAGCTCATCGAGCTTTCCGGCGAATGCGGCCTCAATCGTTTCTGCGGTCCAGCGGTGCAGTTCCTTGCGTCGCGCGATCAGCAGGCTGTTGTACGCCACGTCGCGCGTGACGGCGTGCTTGAAGATGTATTCCCCGTCGCCACTGCGGCGGATGAGCTCGCGCTGTAGCAGGTCGCCCAGTAGGATGTCGCGTGACGGGTGGGCGACCTCTCGTCCCAGCACGCTATCGAGGATCGCCCGCGGGAATACGCGGCCGATCACCGATGCGGTCTGCAGGATGCGCTTGGCCTCGGGCGGAAGGCGATCAATGCGGGCCGCAATGACGCTTTGCAGTGTGTCCGGGATTTCAAGCTGGGCGATGGCCTGTGTTGCGACGGCACGGTCCCCGTCCAGCTGGACCAGCCCGGCATCGATCAGGGATCGCAGCAATTCCTCAAGAAAGAACGGATTGCCTTCGGACTTGCTCAGGATCGACTGGAGCGTCGCGTCTGGCAGGTTGTCGATCCTGAGCAGGTTCCCGATCAGCGTTCCGCTGTCGGCCGGCGTCAGCGGCGAGAGCTCCAACGCGCAATACTGGCTTTGGTATTCGTGCTGCAGCTTGCGATGCCACTCCCACGTCCGGCCCTGCTCGGGACGGAACGCAAGAACGAGCAGTACGGGGATCGTCACGGTGAGCGGCGCGACCGATTCGAGCAACCCCAGCGACGATGGGTCGGCCCAGTGCAGATCCTCCCATATCAAGACCAGCGGTGTCGTCGCGGCGCAGGCGCGGATCAACTCGCTGAATGCCGTGCGTATCCGGTCTTGCAGGGCCTCCGGCAGCAATTCCCGGATACGCGCTTCGTCTTCGGCCTCCAGAGCCAGTCCCCGCATGCGGGCCAGGTAGGGATGGACTTCCTGCACCTTGCCCGGCATTCGCGCCTCGATGAATTCGTGCAGCGCTGCACTTGCGTCGGCCGCCGACGTGTCGCTGCCGACCCCAACGAGATTGTCGAGCATGCTCGCCACGATCGCGTAGCTGCTGCTTTCCCCATAGGAGAGCGCGCGCCCTTCGACCCAGCGTATGGTTTCCTTCGTCGCGTTGCGCGCCTCCAGCACAAGGCGGCTCTTGCCCAGCCCCGCATCGGCGACGATCGCCAGGAGGCCGCCCGCACCGGAAGCAAGGCCGCGCAGCGCCACGAGCAGCGATTGCATCTCGGCCTCGCGCCCGACCAGCGGCGAGCGCAATCCGGCGATACCACGTGCCGACTCCGGCGTTGCCTTGCGCGCCAGCAGGCGATGAACGGCCACCGGTTCCGCCTTTCCCTTAAGTAGCATTGGCGGCAGAGGCTCGAACCTGAAAAGCGGTGCGGTCAGGCGGTGGGTAGCCGGACCGACTAGGATTTGCCCAGCTTCCGAGGCGCCGGCCAGTCGTGCAGCGAGGTTCACCGTGTCGCCCATGACCGAGTATTTTCGATGGCCCCCGGAACCCACGGCTCCGGCGACCACGAGTCCCGTGTTGATCCCAAAGTGCACGGCAAGGCACCCGCCGCGCGCCGCATTGAATTCGGCCGACTTTTCCATCATCTCCAGCGCCGCGCACAGCGCACGCTCGGCGTCGTTCTCGTGGGTCATCGGCGCGCCAAAGAGCACCATGATCTCGTCCCCAATAAACTTGTCGACGACACCGCCGTATCTTTCGGCGACAGGCACTAGCGCGTTGAACCATTCGTTGACGAGGCTGCGCACCTGCTCGGCATCGATTTTCTCGGAGAGCGCGGTGAAGCCGGAAAGATCGGCAAACATGACGGTGACCTGCTTCCGTTCGGCCGCCTGCTCGCTCGACGAGTCGGCGGCCCGGCCGATGGTCGCGAGCTTCTCGCGCATCGGCGCGAGTGCGGCGTCCACGACGGCATCACCGAGCGTGGCGCGCTCGGCCTCCAATACCGCTATGGCGCGTTCCAGTTGTTCGCGTTCAGGCACGATGTCCGAGGATATCCAATGGACGGGCAGGTAGTGGAATGGCGGTGTCGGATCTGGTCAACTGCTTTGCGTATGCCGGACTTCTGCTATCACGACAGTGGAAGGGCAGCTTCGGGTCGTCCGGCAACCTTCAAGTAGACGAGAGGCGGCCGTTCAAGAGGCCAGCTAGTTCGGCATGTAGACCCCAGCGGGAATCCCGCGTCACCGGCCGGCAAGGTCGGCGCAGTTGGATAGGTGATTGGCTGATGATACGAAACATAGAGGCTGCCTGAACTTACTGTCGCCATCGTGAAGCTGTAGACGGGCAAGGTGTTGTCCGTGTAGGGCGACGTGGCCGTCGTGCCGGTGTTCTTCATCTGCGATAGCGCGCTGGCCGCCGCGATCGACGTCACGATGAGCGCAAGCGAGCAGCCGCCGGCGGGGATGCCGGTGCCCATGGGCAGCGTCACCAGCGTGGCGTTGTTGCCCGCGCCCGCGGCAATGGTGGACGGGACGAACGACGACGTGACGTAGTCCGAGGTGGCCCGCACGACATTGAGTAGCGCCGCGGCAGGCGGCGCGCTGCCGCCCTGCGTCTGCAAGTAGTTCGACCAGACCGCAAACGTGCCGGTCGTGCTGCCGGGCGTGTTGCTCACGCCGGGCGGCATCGTGACGATGAACAGCTGGTTCACGTTGTTGGCGGGGGTCGTGCCAGAGTCCGGCAACGTGATCGTCACAGTGTCGACGACCCACCCGCCACGGCCAGCGTGGCCGGGCTGAACGCCATCAGAACATCCAATTTCGAGGCGGTGACGAGCAACGGCGCATTGGCCTCGTAATAGGTGCCGTTGCCGGTGGAGCCCAGCGAGGTCGTGTTGGTGACCAGGCCGTCCGGCGTGGCGGCAACGCCGCTGACGCGGAACGGGTGATGGGTGTTGGCGGCGGCATTGCCGACACCCTGCCCGACGACCAGCAGGTTGATGGCCGAATCGGCCAGGCCGCTATCGTTGATTACCTGGACGGTGATGGGTGTCTGGGTCTGCACGAAGGCCGTGCCAGGTAGTGCAAGCAACGCCCACGTGCCAAGGTTGCGGGAAATCAGGATCATCGGCGGCTCGTCTGGGTGGCTGGCGGAAGGTTCGACCATCCTTCAAAAGCAAAGGACGTGCCGCTCAACCAGGCGCGCGTCCTGCCGTTCCCTGGTCGACGCGCGGGCCCTGTTCATACCACCCGCGCGACCGATTGACAACGGCCACGACGACGAGCATCACCGGCACCTCGACCAGCACACCGACGACAGTGGCGAGCGCAGCGCCGGAGTTCAATCCGAAGAGGCTGATCGCCGCAGCGACGGCCAGTTCGAAGAAATTGGAGGCGCCGATCAGCGCCGATGGCCCGGCCACGCAATGCGCGACGCCCAATCGCCGGTTGAGCCAGTAGGCCAGCCCCGAGTTGAAGAACACCTGGATGACGATGGGGACGGCGAGCATCGCAATGGTCAGTGGCTGCCGCAGGATCTGCTCCCCTTGGAAGGCGAACAGCAGCACCAGTGTCGCCAGCAGCGCCGTGATCGACAGTGGTGCCAGCCGGGCGCGTACTGCTTCGAACGTTGCATCACCTCGGCGCAGCAGCAGGCGCCGCGCAACCTGCGCGATGATCAGCGGCACCACGATATAGAGGGCGACGGAGACGAGCAGCGTGTTCCACGGCACGATGATCGCCGAAAGTCCGAGCAGCAGGCCCACGATCGGCGCGAACGCGACGATCATGATCGCGTCATTCAGCGCGACTTGCGACAGCGTGAAGTACGGGTCTCCCCGGGTGAGCTGGCTCCAGACGAATACCATCGCCGTGCACGGGGCCGCAGCCAGCAGGATCAGGCCCGCGATATAGCTGTCGTGCGCCTCCGCGGGCAGCCACGCGGCGAAGACGTGACGGATGAACAGCCAACCCAGCAACGCCATCGTGAACGGCTTGACGGCCCAGTTGACGAACAATGTGACACCGATGCCGCGCCAATGCGCGGTGACCTGGTGCAACGCGCCGAAGTCGATGCGCAGCAGCATCGGGATGATCATCAACCATACCAGCAGGCCCACCGGGAGATTGACCTTGGCGATCTCCATTGTCGAGAGCGCCTGGAACGGCGCGGGCCAGACATGCCCCAGCGCGATCCCGATGACGATGCAGAGCGCGACCCACAGCGACAGCCAGCGTTCGAAGATTCCCATGGCAGGAAGTGCTATGGGGATGGCGTTGGCCGCCGCCGCGTCAGCGCACGCGGCGTGTGTGCGTGCCGGTAGCGTCACGCGCCGCTCGCGCCGATGTCGCGCAGCTGCGCCTGCAGCGACATGCGGTCGAGCTTGGCCAATGGCAGGCTGGTGAAGAGGCGGATGCGATTGATCAGGAGGTGCGATGCGGTGGAAAATGCGCGCCGCTTCTCGTCGTCCGTGCCTTCCACCGCTGCCGGGTCCGGTATGCCCCAGTGTGCCGACATCGGTTGTCCGGGCCACACCGGACACACCTCGCCGGCTGCGTTGTCGCAGACGGTGATCACGAAGTCGAGTGGCGGCGCAGCGGGACCCGCAAAGCGATCCCACGGCTTGCTCTCGAGTCCCTCCGTGGGCATGCGGCTGGCGCGCAGCAGTTCGAGCGCGAAGGAATTCACCTTGCCCGATGGTTGCGAGCCGGCGGAGTACGCGTTGAAGCGTCCACCGCCGGCCTGGCGGAGGATCGCTTCGGCCATGATGCTGCGCGCGGAGTTGCCGGTGCATAGAAACAACACGTTGTAGGGTCGAATGGCATTGGTCATGGTGCGCGTCCGGTGCCGATGTCAGGAGGCGCAGCCGCCGCGGGTGGCTTTGGCAACGGCCATTCCGGGCGACGGCGCGCAGCAGCCGGAGGCGACCGCCGTATTGGCGGCCACCGGCGCGCAGCAACCTGTGGCGGTGGCGGGAGATGCCTCGCCGATGGTGGCGGTGCCGCAGGTGGCAAGTGCGGCGGCAGGTTGTCCGTCACCATCGAAGAACGGCACGCTGTCGAGCGAGTGGAACGCCTCCCACGCGATGCCCTGCGGGTCGGTTACCCAATGCTTGTCCGAACGCGCATAGCAGCAGCTGACACTGTTCTCGTCGACCACCATGGAACCATCCGCGGCGGCGAAATGCGTGCGCAGGTCGGCCAGCTCCTCCGCATTGTCGGCCTGCAGGCCGAGATGGTTCACGCCGATGCGGGAGCCACGCTGCGAGATGGCGAAATTCACCCGCGGATCGTCGAGCATCCACTTGGCATAGTCGACTTTCTCGACCGACGGCGGAAGTCCGAACAGGTCGGAATAGAACCGGATGCTGGCGGCGAGATCGGGCACGCCCAGATGCACATGGAAACGTTTCATCGTTGACTCCTGGTGCGCGGCGTGGATGGCTTGCATGACGCGGCAGGGGCGCAATCGCTGGCGCATGCAACATTGCCGCTGGCGCGGCAGCAATTTTCGGTGAGGTAGCCAAGGAGTCCGTTCATGCCGGCGACGTTGGCGCGATACCAGATGAAGCGACCTTCGCGGCGATCGAGGATCAGCCCGGCGCTGGCCAGTTCCTTCAGGTGAAACGAGAGCGTGGCCGGTGGAAGCTTCAACTGCAGTGCGATGGCCCCGGCGGTGAGGCCGTCGGGCGCGTATTCGACCAGCAGACGGAAGATCGCAAGGCGCGTTTCCTGCGCGAGTGCGGCCAAGGCCGCGATCGCGCGCGTGGCGTCGGTGGGCGTGGCGTCGGTGAGGGCTCGTTGTGATTTCATATTTCCAATAATATGGAAACATAGAGTTGGTGTCAAGCCGCTGCATTTGATGAGTCCTGGAAGGCCGAGGTTTGTAGGGGAGGCTTCAGCCTCGCCTGCAGGGAAGTCCGGGACATCCCGACCACCGAGGCTGCGCTCAGATGCCGCGTTCCTTGCGCCACACTTCAAAGGCCGCGCGCGTCTCGGCGTTGGGCGGGTAGGTACCGGCGAGAATGGCGCCGCCTTGCACCCGCGCGAGTATGAACATCTCCATTTTTTCCTGCTCGACCGCGTGCTCCGCCACTTCGTCCGCAAGGTGCCGCGGGATCACGACCACGCCTTCGTCATCGCCGACAATGATGTCGCCGGGATAGACCGCCACGCCGCCGCAGCCAATCGGCACGTTCTGGTCGATCGCGTGGTGATGCAGCAGGTTGAGTGGCGCGCTGCCGCCGGCGCAGTAGACGGGGAAGTCCATCTCTGCAATGGCGCCGCTGTCGCGTACCGGACCATCGGACACGAGGCCGGCGGCGCCGCGCACCATGAGCCGCGTGGTGAGGATCTGCCCGCCCGACGCCACGCGCGTCTCGCCGCGGCAATCGAGTACCAGCACGTGACCCGGCGGCACGCTTTCGATGGCCTTGCGCTGCGGGTGATCGGGATTGTCGAAGGCGCTGATCTGGTCCAGGTCTTCGCGCGACGGGATATTGCGCATCGTGAATGCCGGCCCGACGAGGTTGCCGCCGGAGGGCGAGGTCAGCTGCGCGATGCCCTGGATGAAGACATTGCGAAAGCCACGCTTGAAGAGCTGCGTGCAAAGTGTCGCCGTGCTGACGTGGCGGAGGCGCTCGCGGGTGGCGGCAGCAAGTTCGGACATGGTCATCTCCTGGTTGGCGTAGCGCCGGATTCAGTTGGCCGTGGCCCGCGCGCGCCGGTCAGTGAATCTCGGGATCGGGCGTTTGCGCGCCCGCTTCGAGGAAGTCGAAATCGCAGCCCTCGTTGGCCTGCGTGACGTGTTTCAGGTATAGCGTGCCGAAGCCGCGCGTGTAGTGCGGCGGCGGCGCCACCCACGCGGCGCGACGGCGGGCAAGTTCGGCGTCGTCCACCTTGAGCGTGAGTGTGCGCGCGGGCACGTCGAGCTCGATGATGTCGCCATCGCGGACGAAGGCAAATGGGCCGCCGACATGCGACTCCGGCGCCACGTGCAGCACGCACGCGCCGTAGCTGGTGCCGCTCATCCGCGCGTCGGAAATGCGCAGCATGTCGCGCACGCCTTGCTGCAGCAGTTTCCTGGGGATCGGCAGCTGGCCCCATTCCGGCAGGCCGGGCGCGCCCTGCGGTCCCGCGCTTTGCAGTACCAGCACGCTGTCCTTGTCGACCACGAGCGCCGGGTCGTCGATGCGCGCCGCCATGTCGTTGTAGTCGCGGAACACGACGGCAGGGCCGGCGTGGCGCATCAGGTGCGGCTCCATCGCCGCGGGCTTGATCACCGCGCCATCGGGGGCAAGGTTGCCGTGCAGCACCGCCAGACCGTCATGCGCGACCAGTGGGCTGGCGCGGGTGCGGATCACGTCGTCGTTGTACACCGCGGCGCCGGCGAGATTGTCGCCGAGCGTGCGGCCATTGACGGTGAGTGTAGTCGTATCGAGCAGGTCGGTGAGCCGCGACAACATGCCGCGCAAGCCGCCGGCGTAGTAGAAATCCTCCATCAGGTACTTGCCCGCCGGCCGGATGTTGGCCAGCACCGGCGTTTGCCGTGCCAGCGCGTCGAAGCGGGCGAGGTCGAGCGGCACGCCAGCGCGCCGCGCTGTGGCGATCAGATGCACGATGGCATTGGTGGAACCGCCCAGCGCCAGCACGGTGGTCACCGCATTGTCAATCGCGCGCGCATCGACGACGTCGCGGATCAGCAGGTCCTCCCACACCATCTCGACGATGCGCTTGCCCGACAGCGTGGCCATCTGCGCATGGCGCGAATCCGGCGCGGGAATGGAAGTCGCGCCCGGCAACGTGAGGCCCATCGCTTCGGTGGCGCCCGTCATCGTGGAGGCGGTGCCCATTGTCATGCAGTGACCCGGCGAACGGGCGATGCCGTCCTCGACCCCTTGCCAGTCTTCCTCGGTGATGTTGCCGGCGCGCAGCTCGGCCCAGTACTTCCACGTGTCGCTGCCGCTGCCGAGGAAATTGCCGCGGAAGTCGCCGCGCAGCATCGGACCCGCGGGCACGAAGATCGTGGGCAGGTTCATCGACAGCGCGCCCATCACCAGCGCCGGCGTGGTCTTGTCGCAGCCGCCCATCAGCACACAGCCGTCCGCCGGGTAGCTGCGCAGCAACTCTTCCGTCTCCATCGCCAGCAGGTTGCGATAGAGCATCGTCGTGGGTTTCTGGAACGGTTCGGCCAGCGAGATGGCCGGCATCTCGATCGGAAAGCCGCCGGCCTGCCACACGCCGCGCTTGATCTCTTCCGCGCGCTGGCGAAAGTGGCTGTGGCACGAGTTGATCTCGCTCCACGT
>JBKJSU010000099.1:0-3483 GCA_046594415.1 Casimicrobiaceae bacterium
GTGGGGAAACAAAAAGCGCACGCGCATCGAGGCCGGCAGCCCCAGCGACGGCACGATCTCGGACCAGCCGTCGCCGGTGTCGCCCAGACCGTGCATCCAGATCACCGTGGCGTCGGGCCCCGGTGCGGTTTCGATTTCGATGGCTTGCAGCAGATTGGTCATGGGCGTTCGGACGTGGAGAGAAGTCCGGCATTCTAGCGGAGGCCCCGGGCGTGGCCGCTGCGCAAGTATGTGACAATGCTCGCCATTCGAACGGCACCGGGACGCGGCGACTACGCGTCACTATCCAACGCCGCAATCCCCGCCTTCGCATCAAGGAGGAAACACCCATGCAGTCCGGATCGCCCCGCTTCGCCCTGTTCTTCCTGTGCGCGCTGTTTGCCGCGGCAACTGCGCATGCCCAGCCGGTGGTGATGCGCATCTCGCACCAGGTGCCGCCCGCCCACCATCTCACCAAAATGCTCGACGGTTTCGCCGCCGACGTGAAGGCGCGCACCAACGGCCAGGTCGAGGTGCAGATCTACGGCTCCGAGCAGCTCGCCAAGGCCGGCGAGAATTTCCCTGCCGTGGCCAAGGGCAACATCGAAGCCGCGATGAGCGTCAACTTCCAGTGGGGCACCACCATTCCCGAGATGAGCGCCACGCTGATTCCCTACGCGATGGGCGAGCTCGAGCGCATCAAGAAATTCCCGACCTCCGAGGCGCGCAGGTTCCTCGACGAAAAACTGGCGGCGCGCGGCGTGAAGAGCGTGGCGTGGCTGTACATCACGCGCGAGACGATCATCACGTCGGCGAAGAAGCCGATCATCGCGCTGGAGGACTTCAAGGGCGTCAAGATCCGCGGCCTCAATACGCTGACTGACAACGCGCTGACCGCGGTCGGCGCCGCGCCCTCCGCCATGCCCGGCTCCGAGGTCTACCAGGCACTGCAGGCCGGTGTGCTGGACGCGGGCCTGACCGACCTCTCTGCCGCCTACAGCCGCAAGTTCTACGAAGTGCAGAAGTTCGGCACCGTCGGCCCGATCTTCACGATCTACTTCCACCTGTACGTCAATCCGGCGTGGTGGAACAAGCTCTCGCCGGCGAACCAGAAGGCGATCGAAGCCGCGGCCGCCAAGGCGGAGCAGGACGCCATTCCGATCACCGAGGCCACGGCCGCCGCCGCGCTGAAGGACCTGCAGGGCAAGGGCATGGCCATCCATGTGCAGACACCCGCCGAACAGGCCACGTGGAAGGCTGCCATGCAGAAGCCGGTCGTCGATGCGTTCATCAAGTCGGCGCCCGAAGGCGGGCCGAAGATCATCGAACTGCTCGGCAAGCTCTAGGTCGCGCCCCCGCGAACCCGCCATCGTGCCCGCTCGCGTGGGCATGACGGCGCGTTTTCCGCGGCTCGCGGCGTTGCCTCGCCCATGAAGGCCTTCCGGCACTTCGTCCACTGGCTGGCCCACGTCGGCATCGCGCTGGCGGCCATCGCGCTGCTTGCGTCGATGGGCCTCATCGTCTACTCGGTCGTGATGCGCTACGGCTTCAACCAGCCGATCACGTGGGTCGACGAACTGGTCGGCTACCTGCTGGTGGCCTGCGTGATGCTGGCCGCCGCCGACGCGCTGCGCGAAGGCGAGCACATCGCGGTCGACATCGTCACCGAGCGGCTGTCGGCGCGCGGCAAGCGCCTCACCGCGGTGCTGGGCCTTCTGGCCGTCGCCGCCTCCGCCCTGCTGCTGGTGATCGAGGGCTGGGACATGGTCGCGTTTTCGCGGATGGTGGGCCTGCTTTCCAACGGCTACATGGCAGTGCCGATGTGGATTCCGCAGGCGCTGGTGCCCATCGGCGCCGCCGCGCTGCTACTGGCCGCGCTGGCCGCACTCGGTGCAGCATGGCGCGGCGAGAAGCCCCGCCACGACCGCGACGCGATGACGCCGCCGGGCATCGAATGACATTCGCGCTGATCCTCGCCGGTCTGGTGCTGGTGTTGCTGACCGGCATCCCGGTATTCGCCGGCCTGCTGCTGTTCGCCACCGCGATTGTGGTCGCGGTCGAAGGCAAACTGGGCGGCATCGGCGACCTCGTGTTCGGCAAGCTCGACACCTACCTGCTGGTCTCGATCCCGCTGTTTACACTGATGGCGCACTTCATGATCCGCGGCAAGGTCGTCGATGACCTTTTTGGTGCGGCCAACACGCTGCTGCGGCACCTGCCCGGCGGCATGGGGGTGGCCACCGTGGCGGCATGCACCGTGTTCGCTGCCATCTCCGGCTCCAGCGTCGCCACCGCGTTGACGATCGGCTCGGCCGCCATCCCGCTGATGATCCGCGCCGGCTACAGCCCACGCGTGGCCTACGGCGTGGTCGGCGGCGGCGGCACGCTGGGCATCCTGATCCCGCCATCGGGACCCATGATCCTGTACGGCGTCGTGTCCGATACGTCGATCGGGGCGCTGTTCGTCGCCGGTATCGTGCCCGGCCTGATGCTGGCGGTGATCTTCGCGATCTATTCGATGGTCTCGGCACGATACTCGAGCCACCAGGTCAAGACCCAACCGCGCGCCAGCGGCCGCGAGATCGTGACCGCGCTGCGGCGTTCGTTCTGGGCACTGACGCTGCCGGTGCTGGTGCTCGGCGGGATGTACTTCGGCGTGTTCACCGCCACCGAAGCCGCTGCCGCCGGGGCGTTGGGGGCGCTGCTGATCGCCGTGTTCGTCTACCGCAACTTCGGCCTGAAGGACATCTGGCTGTCGGCCATCGACGCCTCGCGCAGCTCGGCGATGCTGTTCCTGATCCTCGCTGCGGCAGCGCTGCTGGGCAACGTGCTCACCAAGCTGCGGATCCCCAACCAGATGGTCGACCTCGTCACGCAATATGGCGTGTCCCAGCTGGGCTTCCTGCTGGCCGTGATGTGTCTGCTGTTCGTGCTGGGCATGTTCCTCGAGACGATCTCCATCATCCTCATCACCACGCCCGTCGTGCTGCCGGTGCTGGCGGCGCTTGGCATCAATCCCATCTGGTACGGCATCCTGCTGACGATCAACCTGGAACTGGCGCTGATCACGCCGCCGGTGGGCATGAACCTCTTCGCGATCAAGGCCATTTCGAGGGCGCCCATCCGCGAGATCATCATCGGCGTGGCGCCGTATGTAGGACTGTTGCTGTTCGGGCTGGCGCTGGTGATGATGTTCCCGCAGATCGCGCTGTGGTTGCCGGGGACGATGAACTACAAGTAAGCGGAGCGCAGGAAAATTGCCGCCGCCGGCCGGGCAGCGTAGAATCCGCGCCTTCGCGCAACAGGAACATAATTCCTGATCTGCGTGTGTCGCGAGACCGACTCGGTCGCCGCGCGTCCCAAAAACACGATTTTTGCGGAGTTCCAATGGCCTTGAGCGTTGCGTCACCTGCCCCTTCCCTGCGCGAAGTCAAACTCGACGACAAGTACGAGCTCGATTCCGGCCGCGTGTACCTCAACGGCGCGCAAGCGTTCGTGCGCCTG
>JBKJSU010000399.1:0-2849 GCA_046594415.1 Casimicrobiaceae bacterium
CCCACCCGGTGGGCCTGCAGTCCGGTCAGCCGCGCCGGATACGACATGGCTGCCAGCGGCTCGCGCAGCAGCGCGGCCATGATCGGCCAGAAGTGGTTGCGCGGATGCGCATAGTAGGCGCGCGCGGCCAGCGATGCGGCGCCGGGAAAGCTGCCCAGCACCAGTACCCGCGTATCGGCGGCAAGCACCGGAGGCAATCCGCGCAGCCGCACCGGCGGCAGTCTCAAAACACGCGCGGCCAGGCGTGCAGGCGCACTGCGAAATCGAGAACCACGCCCACGAAGATTGCAAAGCCCAGCCAGTGATTGGACAGGAAGGCACGGAAGCACCGCTCGCGCTCCCGGGTGCGAATGAGCGCGAGGTGATAACCGGCCAGCACGGCAGCCACCGCGAGGCCGCCCCAGTAGTTGCCGCCGAGTTGCAGCAGGTAGCCCGCCCATGCCATCCCGCCGAGGTAGATCGCGTAGCAGACGGCGACGGCCAGCACGTCGAAGCGGCCGAACGTGAGCGCGGACGTGCGCATGCCGAGTTTCACGTCGTCATCGCGATCCACCATCGCGTACTCGGTGTCGTAGGCCACGACCCAGAAGAGGTTGAGCGCGAACAGCACCCAGCCCATCCATGGCACGCGATCGTAGACCGCGGCGTACGCCATCGGGATGCCGAAAGAAAACGCGAGGCCGAGAAAGGCCTGCGGCAACGCGAAGAACCGCTTGAAGAACGGATAGGCGATGCTGATGGCCAGCCCGACCACCGACAGCACCAGGGTCGTCGTGTTGGTGGCCACGAGCACCAGCGCAAAGCCCGACAGTGCGAAGCCCGCCGCGACCACCAGCGCCTCCCACGGCGCGATCACGCGTTGCGCGAGCGGCCGTTGCGCAGTGCGCTGCACATGCGGATCGAAATCGCGGTCGGCCCAATCGTTGAAGGCACAGCCGGCGCAACGCATCACGATCGTGCCCAGCACGAACACCAGCACCAGCGCGCCGGTGGGTTGGCCGGAGGCGGCGATCCACAGCGCAGTGAGCGTCGGCCACAGCAGCAACAGGATGCCGATGGGCTTGTCGAGGCGCACCAGCCGCTCGTAGGCATCGATCCGCTCGCGCCACGTCAGCGGCGGCAACCCGGCGGGTTCGCCGGTGGGTGGCCCGGACCGGCCCTGCGGCGCACTCACAGCGCGAGGGGCAGCTGCTTCTTCAACTGCCGCGGCGCCACCGCGGACAGCATCACCTGCGGCGTGGGATAGGCAAGGCGCACGCGCAGTTCGCGCTTCATCCGCGTATTGGACAGGCGCCGGGATTCGCTCATGAACGACAGCAGCATCGGCGCGATGCGCTGCTCGGCCTCCTCCCACGTCACGCGCGGCGGGCGCGGCAATTGGAACGCGTCGGCGACCGCGTCGAACCAGCCGCCTATCTTCATCTCGGCGTCGTCGGTCGCGTTGTAGGCGCGATTGGGGCTGCCGTGATAGATGGCCGCGATGGCGGCGCGCGCCAGGTCGTCGGCGTGGATGTGATTGGTGAACACATCGTCATCCGGCGTGAGTACCGGGGTGCCTTGGCGGATGCGCTCCAGCGGCAGCCGCGACTGGGCATAGATGCCGGGCGCGCGGATGATGGCCAGCGGCACGCCGGCCCGCGCGGCCCATGCACGCAAGCGCACTTCGGCGGCCACGCGGCGGCGCGCCCGCGGCGTCTGCGCGCGGGAAGGACGAGTCTCGTCGACGCGGGCACCGGCGCAATCGCCGTACACCCCCGACGTAGAAATATAGACAAACCGCCGGGGTATAATCTGCGCCCGCGACAGCGCTGCCACCAGCCGTTGGGTGCGCGGATCGTCGTGGCCATGGGCCGGAGGCGGCGCCAGGTGCACGACGGCATAGGGTGCGGTATTGAGGCGGCGCAGCGAGGACACGTCGTCCAGATCGGCCACCAGCGGTACGATGTGGTGGGCGCGTAATTTGGGCACGTCGTCGGCGCGGCGCGTAAGCCCCACCACCTGCGCCCGTCCGCGCAGCATGCCGGCGATGCGCAAGGCGACATCACCGCAACCGATCAACAGGATTCTTTGCACGCTCGCAACTCGTGTCCCGCGCCGCCGTGATGCAGGCAGCGGCGCGAAACGGAATGGCCTGAATGACTTTCGAGATTACCATAAAGCCCAGCGACCATCGGTACCCGTGCGCTGCGGACGAAACCCTATTGTCGGCCGCCATGCGGGCCGACCTCCTGCTCCCCTACGGTTGCCGCAACGGCGCCTGCGGCACCTGCAAGGGGCGCATCCTGTCGGGCGACGTCGACTACGGCCCGCACCAGGCCGCCACGCTCACCCTTGACGAAAAGCGCGTGGGGCTGGCGCTCTTCTGCTGTGCGCGGCCGCTGACCGACGTGGTGATCGAAGTCCGCGAAGTGCGGCGGGCCGGCGACATCCAGATCAAGCGGCTGCCCTGCCGCATCGAGTCCATCGAGCGCGCCGCGCCGGACGTGGCGATCGTGCGCTTCAAGCTGCCGGCCAACGAACGGCTGCAGTTTCTCGCGGGACAGTATGTCGATTTCCTGCTGAAGGATGGCAAGCGGCGCAGTTTCTCGCTGGCCACCGCGCCGCACGACGACAAGCTCCTCGAGCTGCACATCCGCCACGTGCCCGGCGGCTTCTTCACCGACCTCCTGTTCACGCAATACCAGGGCCGCGAGATCCTGCGCTTCGAAGGCCCGCTCGGTTCGTTCTACCTACGCGAGGAGTCCACCCGGCCGATCATCTTCGTCGCCGGCGGCACCGGCTTCGCACCAATCAAGGCGATGATCGAACACGCGCTCTACAGCAAGGTCGACCGGCCGATGGTGCTCTAC
>JBKJSU010000420.1:0-8416 GCA_046594415.1 Casimicrobiaceae bacterium
GCCGTTGCGTTGAAGCGAGTCCTCCAGAAATACCGCGCGCACTGGCGCCAATGATAGGCTTGCGTCCTGCCCAGGGGAGATCAGTTCAATGCCGCTGCTGCAACTCTTGTTGATCGCGCTCGCCACCGCGCTGCCGCCGGGCGTGGCCGTCGCGCAAAGCGACGAAGCGCTGCAGAAAGTCGTGATCGTCAGCCGGCACGGTGTGCGCAACGCGATTGTCGGTCCGGCGGAAATGGCCAACTGGTCGAAGGACCCGTGGCCGACGTGGAACGTGCCGCTGGGCGACCTCACGGCGCGCGGCGCGGAGCTGGCCACGCAGATGGGCCGCTACTACCGGCAATACCTCAATGCGCAGGGCGTCACGCTGGCCGAAGGTTGCCCGGCGCGCGGCAGCCTGTATTTCTACGCCGACGTCCCGCAGCGCACGCGCTTCACCGCGCAGGCACTGATCGACGGTCTCGCCAACGGCTGCGGCTTCACCTACCGCACCGCGGGCGATGTTCCGGTGGATCGGCTCTTCCACCCGCTGGGCACGGGCTCATGCAAGCTCGATCCGATGGTGGCGCAGACGCGGGTGCTGGAGCGGGTCGGCGGCAACCTGAACGGATTGCCGCGTGACCTCAAGGCGCCGTTCGATACGCTGCAGAGTGTGCTCGATTGCTGCAAGCCGGTGTTGTGCACGGTATTCGGCAAGGGCGAGGCGTGCCAGCTCCCGGACCTGCCCACGGCCCTGTCGACGGCGGAGGATGGGTCGCGCGTCAAATTGCTGGGCGGTCTTGCGATGGCGTCGACATCCGCCGAGATGCTGCTGCTCGAGTACGCCGACGGCAAGCCGATGGCGGACGTGGGCTGGGGCCGCGTGACGCCGGCGCAGATGACGCAGGTGTTCCGGCTCCACACCGAGGCCATGGACCTCATGGAGCGCACGCCGTATCTCGCGCGCAAGATGGGGTCGCAATTGCTGACCAAGGTGGCGGCGGCGGTCACCAGCGCGCGCTCGCTCGGCTTTGGTCCGGTCGATCCTGCCGTGCGCGAGGCCAAATTCGTCGCGTATGTGGGCCACGACACGAACATTTTCAATCTGGCCGGCATGCTGGACACCACGTGGCTGCAGCCCGGCTTCCAGCGCAACCAGACGCCGCCGGCCGGCGCGCTGATGTTCGAGGTGCGCGAGGGCGCCGACAAGAAATTGCGCGTCTATACGTCCTATGTCGCGCAGTCGCTGGAGCAGATGCGCACGGCGACGCCGCTCAGTCTCGATGTGCCGCCGGTGAAGACACCACTGCGCTTGCCAGGATGCAGCACGTCGACACCGGGCTTTCCCTGTACGCTGGAGGAATTCGCCGTCGCGGCGCGCAACGTACTGGATCGCGATTGCCTCGAGTAACGAGAGGACGACCATGACCGATGCCACGAAATGGCGGCTGCACGGCGTGCGCGTGGTGCACGCGGGCGAACTCGACACCAATACGCCGCAAACGCCGGGCATGAATCGCGCCGCAGCCATCACGCATGCCACGGCGGGCGCCGAAAAGCTGTGGGCCGGCACGGTCGTAATCCATCCGAAGGCCAAGACCGGCGCGCATCACCATGGCGCGGTGGAGAGCGTGATCTACGTCGTCAGCGGTCGCGCGCGGATGAAGTGGGGCGATCGACTCGAATACACGGCCGAGGCCGGTCCGGGCGACTTCATCTACATCCCGCCGTTCGTGCCGCACCAGGAAATCAACGCCAACGACGACCAGCCGCTGTCGTGCGTCCTCTGCCGCAGCGGCCAGGTGCCGGTGGTTGTCAATCTTGATTTGCCGAATGTCGAGCCCAATCCTGAGGAAGTGCATTGGGTGGACAACATTCATCCGGACCCGAAGGGAATTTGATTCGCATGGACAACGAGCAGCAGCGCGCGGTTCTCACCATCTGCCTGATGGCGGCTTTTGCCGATGGCGGCAACGACGATCGCGAACGCGCGGAGTTGAAGCGCGTCGCCGAGGGGCTGTCGCCCGGCGCGGCTGTCGACGTCGCGGCCATCTATCAGCAAGTGCTGCTCACCAAGCCCGATCTGCCAGTGATTGCGGCCGCGCTCACCACGCCCGAACAAAAGCAGTTCGCCTACGAAATGGCGGTGGGGATCTGCAATGCCGACGGCGTGACCTCGCCCAAGGAGCGTGAATTCCTCGCGGGGCTCGCGCAGGTGCTGGGGTTGGATGCCGGCGCGGCGCAGCAGGTGACGCAGCACGCCGAAGCGATGGCGGGCGCCCCGCTGGGTGGAGCCACGGCGGGCGGAACGGTCGTTGCCTCCGTTCCGGCCAACGCCGCCGAACTCGACAAGACCATTCTCAACGCGTCGATACTCAATGGCGCGCTGGAGTTGCTGCCGCAGTCTTTGGCGTCGATGGCCATCATTCCGCTGCAGATGAAGATGGTCTACGGCATCGGCAAGGCCTACGGCTACGAGCTCGATCGCGGCCATATCACCGATCTGCTGGCCACGATGGGCGTGGGCCTGACGTCGCAGTACGTCGAGCAATTCGGTCGCAAGCTGTTGGGCGGCCTGCTCGGCAAGATCGGCGGCGGCTTGCTGGGTGGTGTCGGCAGCCTCGGCACCGGCGCGGCATTCTCGTTTGCCACCACGTATGCGCTGGGGCAGGTGGCCAAGCGGTATTACGCCGGCGGACGCACGATCGATGCCGCGGGGCTGCAGCAGACGTTCGCGACCATGCTGGGCGAGGCGAAGCAGGTGCAGGGCAAATACACCGGGCAGATCGCCGAGCAGGCGCGCACGCTCGATGTGAGCAAGCTGCTGGCGATGGTAAAGCGGTAGGTATGTAGGCGAGGCTTCAGCCTCGCGCAGAATGCCGTCGGTGTTCCGGCGAGGCTGAAGCCTCGCCTACGGTAGTTCAACGGTCTGCGCGCGCGTTCGATAACTTGGGCGCGGGCGCCGCGCGGTAGACTCGTCGGTGCCATGAACGCCGACATCACCTATGCACTCGATGGTCTCGCGGCCCCGGCGGAAATCCTGGTCGACCGCTGGGGCATCCCGCATCTTTACGCGCAAAGCGAGGACGACGGGTTCTTCGTGCAGGGCTTCAACGCCGCGCGCGACCGGCTGTTCCAGATGGACCTGTGGCGCCGGCGTGGGCTTGGACTTTTGTCCGCCGTGTTCGGCCCCGCGTATGTCGAGCAGGACACGGCTACGCGACTCTTTCTCTATCGCGGCGACATGGCCGCGGAATGGGCCGCGTATGACGCCGCCGGCGCCGGTGGCGCGCAACGCATCTGCGCGCGTTTCGTCGCGGGCGTGAACGCCTGGATCGATCACGTCGATGCCCATCCCGAACAGCTGCCCTGGGAGTTTCGTGAATTCGGCTACCGGCCGGCGCGCTGGCGGGCCGAGGATGTCGTGCGCATCCGCACGCATGGCATGGTGCGCAATGTGGGCAGCGAGGCCGCGCGCGCCGGCGTGATGGCCAAGGCGGGGCTGGCCGCCGATGCGATCCGGATCCGCCTGACGCCGGACTGGCCAACGGGGGTGCCCGACGGCCTCGATGTCGAGCTGCCGCGCGGAGTGCTACGCGCCTATAACTTCGCCACGCAACCGGTGCTGGTCACGGCCGCATCGCTGGCTAGCGTCGATCCCGCGACGACATTCGTCCCCTCGTCCGACCTGCCGCTCGATGCCTGCGGCGGCAGCAACAACTGGGTGGTGGCGCCGGCAAAATCGGCCACCGGGCGCCCGCTCCTGGCCAGCGATCCGCATCGCGCGTTTTCAACGCCCGCGTTGCGCTACGTCGCGCATCTGCATGTGCCGGGCCTTGATGTGATCGGCGCGGGCGAACCCGCGTTGCCCGGTATTTCGTTCGGGCACAACGGCACTGCCGCATTCGGCTTCACGATCTTCTTCGCGGATCAGGAAGACTTGTATGTGTATGAGCTCCATCCCGACGATCCGACGCGCTACCGCTACGGTGACGGATGGGAAAAATTCCGGGTCGTGGTCGAAAGCATTCCGCTTCGTGGCGGCGCGACGCAACCCGTGGCACTGATGTACACGCGGCATGGCCCGGTGGTCTTCGTCGAGGCCGCGGCGCGCCCCGGCAGGCCGCGCCGTGCGTTTGCCGTGCGCACCGTCTGGCTCGAGCCCGGCACCGCACCCTATTTGATGAGCATCGCCGCGATGCGCGCGCAGGATTTCGACGCGTTTCGCGCGGCTGCGGGCGCGTGGGGCACGCCCGGCGAGAACCTCGTCTATGCGGACACTGCGGGCACGATCGGCTGGGTGGCGGCCGCGCGCGTGCCGCGGCGACCGAACTGGGATGGCCTGCTGCCGGTGCCCGGCGATGGCCGCTATGAGTGGGATGGCTTCCTGCGTGGCGACGAGCTGCCATCGCTGCGCAATCCTGCCACCGGTTTCATCGCCACGGCCAACGAGTTCAACCTGCCGCCGGACTATGCGGTCGACCGGCACAAGCCCGGCTTCGAGTGGCCATCGAACGCGCGCCATCGGCGCATCGTGGAAGTGCTGGCGGCACGCGGGAAAGTTTCGCTCGACGACTGCGCCGGGCTCCAGAACGATCTCGTCAGCCTGCCAGCGCGCGACATCGTGCGGCGCATGCGGGAGGCCGGACCGTTCGTGGGCGACGCGGAGTCCGCGCGCCTCTTGCTTGCGGCGTGGGATGCGCAAATGGAGGAAAGTGCGCCCGCGGCGGCACTCCATGAGTGGTGGTGGACGCGCCATCTCGGTCCCGCGGTGAGCGCTGTCCATCTCGGCGCCGCGGCGGCAGCCGTCCCGCTGCCCGATGCCCGGGTGATCTTCGATACGGTGATGGAGCGCCTCCAGCCGGCAACGGCCGATGCACTGGTCGCGGTGACCTTGGCCGCGGCGTGGGCCGATCTGGCGCAACGCCTGGGCGCGGATCCTGGCCTGTGGCGCTGGGGCGACCTGCAGCAGCACTGGTCGCGCCATCCGTTGTCAAGCGCGGTGCCGGAAAAACTGCGCGACGCGATCGACATCGGCCCGTTGCCGAAAGGCGGCAGCGTCAGCACCGTCAACATGGCGAGCTATCGCCCCGACGACTTCATGCAGTATCTCGGACCTGCGCTGCGCCTGCTCATCGATGTCGGCGCGTGGGACGCTTCGCGCATCGTGAGTCATCCCGGTCAATCCGGCCATCCGGGTTCGGCGCATTATCGCGATCACGTGGCGCCATGGCGCGCCGGGACGTATTTGCCGCTGTTGTATACCCGAACCGCCATCGAGGCTGCGATTGAAACACGGATTGCGCTGGTCCCAAAAGCCACCGGCAACGTTGCCCCGCCCCCGGCATAGGCCTAACATGCGCGGCGGGCTCGTATCATTCGCACTACACGCCACTGGAGGCACGGCCATGATTTTTTCTCGTTTCCCTCAACTCGCGCTGGGTCTCATTGTCGCGGGCATCGCGTCGACCGCAGCGGCCGTCTATCCGGACAAGCCGGTGCAGTACATCATTCCCTTCGCGGCGGGTGGCGAGTCGGATGTCGCGGCACGATTGCAGTCGCAGGTCTTCAAGGAGAAATTCAAGCAGGACATGATCGTGATCACCAAGGTGGGCGCGGGCGGCGGACTGGCATGGTCGCAGATGAACTCGATGCCCGGCGATGGGTACACGATCGTCGGCGTCAACCTGCCGCACATCGTGCTGCAGCCGCTCGAGGGCGTCGTGAATTACAAGACGGAGGACTTGACGCCGGTCCATTTCTTCCACTACACGCCCGATGCGGTCATCGTGGCGGCCGACAGTCCGTTCAAGACGCTGGACGATCTGGTGAAGGCGGCACGCGCCAAGCCCGAAGGCATCTCCGTCGCCGGCTCGGGCACCAACTCCGCCAATCACGTGGCGCAGGTTCGCTTCGATCGCGACTTCAAGGTCAAGACCACCTACGTGCCGTTCAAGGGCACCGCCGACATGGTGTCGTCGATCCTGGGCGGGCACGTGGCGGCCGCCATGTCGTATTCCACGCTCGCCATCCAGCAGAAGGGCAAGATGCGGATGCTGGCGGTCGCCACCGAGAAGCGTTTGCCGCAGTTCCCGGATGTGCCCACGTTCAAGGAGATGGGCATCGATTGGATCGACGGCGCCTACCGCGGCATCGGCGTGCCCAAGTCAACAACACCGGAAGTGCGCAAGCAGGTGTCCGACATGATGGATGCGATCAACAAGGACCCGGACCTGCGCAAGCGCATGTTCGAAGGCGGCTTCGAGGTCACCGATATCGCGCTGGAGCAGATACCGGCCTTCATGAAGGCGCGCACCGCCGAATACATGAATTCCGCGAAGACGCTCGGCCTGGTGAAGTGACCGCAGCGACGGGACCCCGTGCATGAGTACCGGGCCAACCTCGTCGCGGCACGCGGGGCTTATCGGCTGGGCGCGCGAACAGCTGGCGGATCGGCGGGTACGCCACGCGTTGTTCTACCTGTTGGCGTCGCTGGCATTGATCGTCGCGATCGCGCTGTCCAAGGCGGTCTTCGATCACTTTCTGGCCGCCGATCGCCGCAGCCTCGGGTTTGCCGGCGCGGTGGGTGTCGCCATTGCGTTGGCCGTGGCGTTGCGCTTATTCCAGACGCGTATCGAAAGCGCGATGACGGCACGCTTCACGCGCACCGCGGCAACGCGCCAGCAGGGCCTTTCCGACCTCGGGCGTGAACTGGGCCTCATCGCGGAGCGCGTCGCCCTGCAGCAGCATCTGGTCGAGCGTCTCGACTAGATCCTCGACACCACCGGCACTACGTTGTACCTGCGCAGCACCGGTGAAACCTATGCGCGGGCGACCACGGCGGACGGCACATTGCCCGAACAGGTCAGCGAAAATGACGCGGCGCTGGTGACGCTGCGCCTCAAGCACCTGCCGTTGGCGCCCGATGGCCGCAGCGCGTTGCACACGGCTCCCCAATTGTGGCCGGTGGCGATACGCGAGCAATTGGTCGGCGTCATCGCGGGCGGCAAGCGCAATCATGCCGAAAGTATCGATCCCACCGAAGTGAGCGCAGTGGCGGCGCTGGCCGACCGCGTCGCCGCAACCTTGGTGATCCTCGATCCCGCGCTGCTCGGCATTCCGCCGGCCGCCGTGCCGGCCGTTACGTCGTCGACATCGTCCTCCAGCTTCGCGCGCGATAACCTGCCGCGCAACCTTCCCGAATTGATCGGTCGCGATCGTGAGCTGACCCCGCTGCGCGCGCTGATCGCGGCCAATCGCCTGGTGACCGTGACGGGTTCCGGCGGTGTGGGCAAGACCCGGCTGGTGATCGAGGCGGGCACCGTCTGTCTGGACGAATATCTAGCCGGCGTCTGGCTGGTCGAACTTGCGCCTTTGGCCGACGCCGATCTCGTGCCGACGGCAGTGACGTCGGCGCTGGGCATGGAAGTGCCGACCAATCGCCGGCCTGTCGACGTACTGATCAGCCGCCTGAAGGACCAGCGGATCCTGCTGGTGCTCGACAATTGCGAGCATGTGGTTGGCGCGGTGGCCTCGTTGCTGGAGGCGCTGCTGGCCGCGGCGCCGATGGTGAAGGCGCTGGTGAGTTCGCAGGAGCTGATCGGCATCTCCGGCGAGCAGGTGTTCCGGCTGCCGTCGCTCTCGCTGCCAATGACCGAGGCACCCACGGTGGCGGAGGCGCTGGACGCGGGCGCCGTGCAACTCTTTGTCCAGCGGGCCAGGGCCGTCGATCCAACGTTCGCGTTCGACGAGCGCGCCGCGCCGATCGTGGCGTCGATTTGTCGCCGGCTGGATGGCATTCCGCTGGCGCTGGAAATGGCGGCGGCGCGGGTGCCGATGATGGGGGTCGAAGAACTCGCGCAACGCCTGGACGAGCGGTTTCGCGTACTCACCGGGGGCAGGCGAACCGCGTTGCCGCGGCAACGCACGCTGCATGCGACCCTCGACTGGAGTTTCGGCCTGCTGGCGGAGCGCGAACGTGTCGTGTTCCGGCGCGTGGCCATCTGCGCGGGCGGTTTCACGCTCGACGCGGCGACCGCGGTGGCAGCCGACGCGGCGCTCGACGAGTTCGAGATCGTCGATGGCGTGGCCAGCCTGGTGGCCAAGTCGCTGGTCGCAGCCGATACCAGCAGCGGCAGCGTCCGGTATCGCCTGCTTGAAACGACGCGCGCCTATGCGCTCGAAAAATTGGCCGAAGCGAACGAAACAGCGGCGATCGAGGCAAATCATGCGCGGCACTTCCGCGCCTTCTTCGCCCCATGCTTCGACGACTGGACGAGGATTTCCGATGCCGACTTCCGGGCGCGCTACAGGCCGGAGATCGACAACCTGCGGCTCGCCATCGACTGGGCGTTCAGTGCGAACGGCGACGTGGACACCGGACTCTCGCTGCTGGGGACTTCGGTGGAACTGTGGCCGATGCTTTCGCTCGGCGTCGAGG
>JBKJSU010000468.1:0-2956 GCA_046594415.1 Casimicrobiaceae bacterium
GGCGGAGAAGCTGAAGCAGATGCCGGCCTTGTTCGACGCCAGCGGCCTCGTGGTTAGTCAGCACGAGACCATTTCCAAGGACGGCACGAGGATCCCCTACTTCCAGGTGGCGCGCGCCGGCCTCACGCTCGAGGGGAAGCATCTCACGCTCTTGTACGGTTACGGCGGCTTCGAGATATCGATGGTCCCCGGCTACAGTGGCGGCGACGGGGCCGCCTGGCTCGAGCAGGGCGGGGTCTACGTCGTCGCCAACATACGCGGCGGCGGCGAGTTCGGGCCGACATGGCACAAGGCCGCGCTCAAGGCCGACCGCCACAAAGCTTTCGAAGACTTCATCGCCGTGGCTGAAGACCTGGTGCGCCGCAAGGTCACCACGCCCGCCCACCTCGGTATCCAGGGCGGCAGCAACGGTGGTCTACTGATGGGCAACATGCTTGCGCGGCGGCCTGACCTCTTCGCCGCGATCGTGTGCCAGGTTCCGCTGCTTGATATGCGGCGCTACCACCTGCTGTTGGCCGGCGCGAGCTGGATGGCGGAATACGGCAACCCCGACGACCCGCACGAGTGGGCGTTCATCCGGACCTTCTCGCCGTACCACAACCTGAAGGACGGCGTGAAGTACCCGCCCACACTTCTCATGACCTCGACGCGCGACGATCGCGTGCACCCCGGCCACGCGCGCAAGATGACCGCCCGGATGCGCGACGCCGGGCAGGACGTCCTCTATTACGAAAATATCGAGGGCGGCCACGGCGGCGCCGCCAACAACAAGCAGCAGGCCCACATCAACGCGCTGGCCTACACCTTTCTCTGGCAGAAGCTACGTTGAGGGTTGTTGGCATGAACAACCGCGTGTTGGTCAGCGCGGTGGTGGGGATGTAGCGGTGGAAACGCTTCCAAACGGTGTGAGGCTCGTTAAGTCGTAACCACGCTGCGGCGTTCTCTGTCGAAATGCCGCTGTCGACCGATTCTGTTGAACAACTCAGAATCGCATCGATGACAATTCTTTGCGACAATTTGAGTAAGTGAACGCGCCGATGGCAGGCTCGTTCAACCACGCTTTCATATTTGCAAGTGCCTCCGTTGGCGTAAGCGCGTTTCCCTCCTGGTCCATCTCCGATCACCACGTGGGCCGCAGCGGACGACACCGCGGCTGACCCCAATCTGGCCTTCGACCATCGGCAGGAACTGGTTGGGCAGCACGTAGTCCGGGTAAACCGCGTTGAACCCTGCGATGCGCGCGTTGGCCACGTCCTACTAACCCTGCGTGGCGACCAGCACATAGCGATTGGCGGTAGCGCCACCGGTATTGCATCCAAGGGCGGCGGCGAGCCGTATACATCATTGTTCCTGCAATCTTCATATTGAAGAAAGCGAACATCTCATTCGGGGTAAACGATGAACAAAATCAAGTTGTTGGCTCTTGGAATTGTAATGTCTCTCGCGGCACCCATCATGCACGCAAGTGCGCAGGTGATGGTGGGCGGCGCACCGATGTATGCAAGCAAGGACATCATCGACAACGCAGTAAACTCGAAGGACCATACGACACTGGTTGCCGCGGTCAAGGCGGCCGATCTGGTCGGGACGTTGAAGGGTCCTGGTCCCTTCACCGTTTTCGCACCGACCAATGCCGCGTTCGCGGCACTTCCGGCCGGCACCGTCGATACGCTGTTAAAGCCCGAAAACAAGACGACGCTCACCAAGGTACTAACCTTTCACGTGGTACCGGGCCGGCTTGACAAGGCCGCGCTGCAACAGCAGATCAAGGCGGGCGGTGGTACCGCCATGTTGAAGACTGTCGCGGGCGAGTCGCTCAAGGTCACGATGGACGGCGACATGATTGCCGTCACGGATATGAAGGGTGGAACCGCACACGTGACAATTGCCGATGTGGGCCAATCCAACGGTGTGATTCTAGTGGTAGACAAGGTTCTATTGCCTGGCTGATCGCCGACCCGTGCGATGCATCGCATCGGCACGAAAGCAAAGAGGGCGCCGCATGGCGCCCTCTTTCTCATCGTCGGTCTCGCGGGAACCACAGGCGAAGTGGTCACCCGGAATGTATTGTCAAACTCCGTCCGGACTGCCGCAATCGCGAGGCGGAATGGGCTACTTGCGCCAACACAATCCGGATGCGGAATCTCGACAATCATGGTCTTGCCGCCGGCATCCGCAAGCACCAGGTGATAGTCGGAGAGCTGGCTCGGGAAAATGAGACTAGCGAATAAGTGAAAGACCTGCTCGAATGGGCGAGGATATCGCCTGCCAAGGAGCAGTGCAATGAGGAGGCCGAGACGGAACCACACAGCGGAGCGCAACCGGACGGAGACTTCGCACGCCGAGCGACCGTGCCAGCAGAATGAAGTCAATCTCTTTGCGGAAGTACGCCGACGAGCGTCTACGAGGGAATGGTGGGCCGTGAGTGACTCGAAAGCTGAGTGAAAGTGGCGCCGCGACATCGCTGCGTACCGTTGCAGCTCTCCGAGCAAGCTACAGCGGCGCGCACATGACGACTAAATCCGGGCCGTCACCCTCGGCCAGCCAGCCCTTTGCAACCATCTGGTCGCGAACAATCTTGTCGGTCAAATAGCGGTGATTCGCGTCGGGGCGGTTATCGAACACCCGATAGACCGGCGTCGTGTTTGCGGGACAAACACCAGCAGTCGGCAGGTCCATGCGCATGAATGCGGGATCTTCGAGTACGAAGCTCGGGTTCTTCGCTCCTGTGCTGTTGCACTCGTTGATCCCGCGGCCGAAGAAATGCGAATCGCCCAGACCGGGCGGAATATAGTAACGGCAGATAGGCGACGGACCGACCCGCTCGGCAACGTAGGCGCGGAACGTCTTGCCGGTGCGCACCCAACCCTTAATGACATCGCCGGCGTCAAGCTTGGCGATCTCGTCTTCGTTCCACGTGATGAAGTAATGATCGAGCGATGCATTCTGAAACTCC
>JBKJSU010000098.1:0-4358 GCA_046594415.1 Casimicrobiaceae bacterium
CACCTGCGGCAGCACCGCGTAGACGAAGGTCTGCAGGTTGGTGGCGCCGGTAGCGCGGATGGCCTCCACCTGCCCCGGCTTGATCGCCTCGATCGCCTCGGAAAAAAGCTTGCCCGAGAAGCCGATGCAGAAGAGTGTCAATGCCAGCGCGCCGGGCAGCATGCCGAAGCCGAGGATCGTGACCAGCAGGATGGTCCAGATCATTTCGTGCACCGAGCGGCACGCCATGATGATGAGGCGCGCGACCGGGTAGACGAAACGCTTCGACGGCGTCATGTTGAACGACGCGAACCATGCGAGCGGGATCGAAAGCGCGATCCCCACCACGGTGGCGAGGTACGACATCTGCAACGTCTCCACCACCGAGTGCCAGTATTCCGCATTCATGATGTGGCCGATGTTGGGCGGGAAGTAGCGCCGCCCCAGCATTTCGCCCATCCGTCCCAGCATGCCGGGCAAACGCTCGAGCGGAATGTTCAGGTAGTCGAGCGAATACGCAATGAAGGCCAGCGCCCCCAGCAGCGCGCCGTACTTGTAGAGACTCTGCGGATAGCGGAAGCGGCTCCACGTGAGCGGGATGCGACCGGGCGCCACCGCCACGTCGACCATCCGCCCCATGCCCGCGTCAGATGACGGCTTTGCGAGCATAGTAGGACACCACTTCGCCGAGCACGATGAGCGCGAGAATCGCGAGGATGACCACCGCAATGCCGCCATTGTTGGACATGGCCATTTGCCGGAACAGCACGAGGCCCAACCCGCCCGCACCCACGAGACCGAGGATGGTCGAGCGACGGATGTTGATGTCCCACTCGAAAATCATGTTGCCGACGAACACCGGGATGATCTGCGGCAGGATCGCAAACCACAGGATCTGGAACTTGGTGCCGCCCGCCGCGCGGATGGCCTCCAACGGCTTCGGGTCGACGTCCTCGATGGCCTCCGCGATGGTCTTGGAGATGAAACCCACCGAGCGCACCGCCATCGCGAGAATGCCGGCCAGCGCGCCGAGACCGACGGCGGACACGAAGATGAGGCCCCAGACGATTTCGTGCACCGAGCGGGACATCGTCATCAGGAACCGGCCGATGGCGTACGACACCTTGCCGAAGGGTGTGATATTCGATGCGCCCAGCCACGCCACGGGTATCGACAGTACCAGCCCTGCCAGCGTGGCCAGCGTGGCCATCATGATCGTTTCCACCGCCGGCTCCCACAGATCGGGAACGAGGCTCCAGTCGAGTTCGAGGAAGCGACCCAGCGTGGTCAGCAGCGACCCGTTGAGAATGCGGCTCCAGTCGGTGTCGCTGATCACAATCGCCTCGACCGTCCACGCAACCACGATGAAGATGAGCAGGTAGGACGTATAGCGCAACCTGCGCGCGCGGCTGCGCCCCGCGGCGATGGCGTCGACGCGGGCATCGAGCGTGTCGATGCCCGCGCCCAGCGCCAGCGCGCTCACAGCACCTCCATCGCGTAGATTTCCTGCAGCGCCCGCTTGTCGAGCCTGGCGGGCGGCCCCTCGAATTTCTTGATGCCGTCCTGCAGTCCGATCACGTGCGAGCAAAATTCGCAGGCAAGGTCGACGTCGTGAATGTTGCACAACACCGGGATGTGGAACTCGCGCGCCATCTCACGGATCAGGCCCATCACCTCGCGCGAGATCTTGGGATCGAGGCTCGACGTAGGTTCGTCGACCAGCAGCAGCTTGGGATTCTGAATCAGCGCACGCGCGATGCCCACGCGCTGGCGCTGCCCCCCGGAGAGCCGGTCGGCGCGCTTGTCGATGTGCTCGCCAAGGCCCACACGGTCGAGCAGCACCAGCGCCTGGCGGATCTCTTCCTTGGTGAACATCCGCAGCACGCTGCGCACGGTGCCGGTGTACCCCAGGCGCCCGGTAAGCACGTTGTCCATCACCGACAGGCGCTCGATCAGGTTGAACTCCTGGAAGATCATGCCGATGTTGCGCCGCTCGCGGCGCAGGTCCGCAGGCGACAACTTCACCATGTCCTTGCCGTTGAAGATCACCTCGCCGCTCGTGGGCTCCACCAACCGGTTGACGCAACGGATCAGCGTGGACTTGCCCGCGCCACTGGGGCCGATGATGGCAAAGAAATCGTCGGCGTTCAGCGTGAAGCTGATGCCCTTCAGGATTTCGCGGTCGGCGTAGCCGGCGCGAAGGTCCTTCACTTCAAGTACGGTGTGCATGCGTTCGAATCCATTCACGGCGGCGCATGGATATCCGGGCGCGCCACGCGGCGCGTCCGGGGCGTTCGGAGCGACTTGCTACTTGCCGCCGCCGGCTTCGCGGATCACGTTGTAGTCGGAGTCCTTCATCACGACGAATTTCTCGCTGCCGACGTTCTCCAGGTATTTCTTGCCGACATCGGTGGTTTCGAGCGTAACGAAAGTCTGCTGGATTTTTTCCTTGAGTTCCGGGCAGAGCGACGCGCGGTAGACGAACGGATCCTGCGGGATCAGCGGCGACGTCCACAGGATGTTGAAGTCGTCGAGCTTCATCTTGCCCTTGCTGCCGTCGATGGCGTTCATGAAGCGATGTGTCGCGACGAAAGCCGCGTCGGCCTTGCCATCGAACACGGCAATCGTCGACAAGTCATGGCCACCGGAGAAAGCCTGCTTGCCGAAGTACTGCTTCAGCGGCATCTTCACGACCTTGCCACCGAAGATCGATTCCGGAATCAGCGAGCCAGACGTGCTGGCCGGATCCACCAGCAACATCACCGAACCCTTGACCGAGTCCACCGACGTGAACTTTGAGCCCTTCTTGGTGATCAGGATCGAC
This sequence comes from Casimicrobiaceae bacterium, assembly GCA_046594415.1. Lineage (GTDB taxonomy): Bacteria > Pseudomonadota > Gammaproteobacteria > Burkholderiales > Casimicrobiaceae > VBCG01. The sequence goes on from JBKJSU010000098.1 coordinate 2,804, forward strand.
TTGAAACCCGGGCCCGGCTCCTGCACGCCTTCGCCCTTCTTGTAATAGGTGGCGAAGACGTCGATGTTGGCGCCCTGCGTCTTGGCAATCAGGTACGACTCGGGCCCCAGCACCGCGATGTCGACCCATTTGCCCAGCAACGCCTCGACCACCGACGAGTAGGAGGTGGGCATGTAGAACTCGATCTTCTTGCCCGTGTTCTTCGCCAGGAGATCAAGCACCGGTTTGTACAGCGTCAGTTCGCGCACCGATTCCTGAGTGGGGATGATCGAGAACCGCAGCACCTTCGGATCCTCGCACTGCTGCGCCTGCGCGGCGCCGATGCCCAGCATGGCGACGACCACCGCCAGCTTTTTCCAGCCACTCGAGAACGTGTTCATTTGCAGCCTCCCAGGGTTGTTGTTCTGCCGCGAACCACTACCACCGCATGTTGATGTTCTTCAACTGTGTATAGCTCAGCATTTCCTCGAACGTTTCCTCCACTCCCAGCCCGCTCGCCTTCCATCCTCCGTAGGGCGCGCCGAGATACCGGCCGGTGGTGTTGATCCAGACGTAGCCGGCATCGACCCGCGTGGCGGTTTCCATCGCCCGATCGAGCTGGTTGGTGACGATGGCGGCGGTCAAGCCGTACTGCAGGCTGTTGACCTGCGCCAGCATGTCTTCTTCATCCGTCCACGGCAGGATCGACATCACCGGGCCAAAGATTTCCTCGCTGGCAATGCGCATCGACTGCTTCACGTCGTCGAACACCGTGGGGCAGATGAAGTGGCCGTTGGCCAATGCAGCGTCATCGGGACGGGTGCCGCCGGTGAGAAGCCTGGCGCCCTCCTTCTTGCCGGATTCGATGAAGCCCATGATCCGCGCGAACTGCGGCGCCGACACCACCGGCCCCAGCTCGTTGCGCGCGAGCCAAGGGAAACCCACCGGCAGCGCTTCGGCCAGCCGCACGATTTCGTCGGCCACCGCGCGCTGCAGCGACGCATGCACGAACACGCGCGACGTGGAGCTGCACGATTGCCCCTGCCGGTTCATGTTCATGCCCTTGATCGCGGCCGCAGCTGCCTGCTTCGGATCCGCGTCGGGAAAGATGATGATCGGATTCTTGCCGCCCAGTTCCAGGCTGACGCGCTTCAAGCCTTCTGCCGCGCCGACCGCGACGCGGCGTCCGGTTTCCACGGAGCCGATAAAGCCCACGCGCGACACCAGCGGGTGGTTGACCAAGGCTGCGCCGGTCTTGCCGTCACCGGCGATCACGTTGACCACGCCGGCGGGAAAGAGGCCATCGGCCAATGCCGCGAGGCGGAAACTGGAGATGGGTGCCTGCTCCGAACTCTTGATCACCACGCAATTGCCGGCCGCGAGCGGTGCGGCGGCTTTCTCGGCGCAGAACCGGAACGGGTGGTTGAACGCATTGAGCTTGGCCACCACGCCGTAGGGTGCTCGCGTGAGCAGGTTCATGTGGCGCGGACCCTGCGAACTGGTCTCGCCTTTCACTTCGGTGATGAGTCCCGCGAAGTAGTCGAGCGAGTCCGCGGTCCAGTGCATGTCGCCTTCC
>JBKJSU010000185.1:0-5637 GCA_046594415.1 Casimicrobiaceae bacterium
GTCAAAGGCTATCTCGGCAATATCGTGATGATCCTCGATCTCGCCGATCCGGCGCGGCCGGTGGAAGTCGGACGCTGGTGGATGCCCGGCCAATGGACCGAAGGGGGCGAGATCCCCACCTGGCCGCGCGCGGACAACCGCTGTCACCACCCGCTGCGACTGGGGAATCGGCTGTACACGAGCTACTGGTTTGGCGGTGTGGTGATCCTTGATATCGAGGACATGTCGAAGCCGAAGCTGGTGTCGTCCTTCGACACCAGTCCGCCGTTTCCGTGGCCCACGCATACGGCGCTGGCCATTCCATTTCCCGTGCAGAATCGACGCATCCTGCTGGTGGCCGACGAGGACGTGCGCCGTCGTTTCGATTCGTATCCATCGTTCCTTTGGGTGGTCGACATCACAGACGAGACGCGACCACGGGCTTTCGCGAGCTATCAGGTCGAGGGCATCGACGGTACACCCCAACCCGATTACACCGGCTGCCATCAGCCCTGCGAAATTGTCACCAGCACCGAGATTCCCGTGGCCTGGTTTGCGTATGGTCTGCGCGTCATCGACATCGCCAATCCGCATGCGCCGAAGGAAGTTGCCTCGTATATGCCAGATGTGCCGCCGGGCAGCGAGCGGGTGCAAAGCAATGACGTCACGGTGGACGAGCGCGGGCTCATCTACCTGCTCGACCGCATCCGCGGTTTGCACATCCTCGAGCGGACCTAGCGCTGTGCGATGCGCTGCGCGATGGTCAATCCCTCGGCTAGGGGCGCCGGTGCCGGCGCGCCTTGCCTGATGTGATCAACCGCCGCGAAAATCCGGTTCGCGCTTCTCCATGAAGGCCGTCCGTCCCTCGACGTAAACGCGACTGCGCGCGCAGGGCTCGACGGCAAGCCGAACGCGCTCCAGTCGCCGGTCGCTCGGCGGAAGGTAGAAGGTGTCGACGACGAGCTTGGCGGCCAAAACAGGCAGCGGTGCGTTGGCGGGGATGGCGGTGGCGAGCGCGTGCCCGATCGCGGCGAGATCCGCGGCCGGAACCACGCGATTGACCAGTCGCATCGCTTGCGCCTCCCGCGCATCGAATTGCCTCACGGTGAAGAAAAATTTCCTTCGCAAAGGCGGGGCCGACGAGCTCGACAAGTTTTTTTACGCCGAAGTACTCGTATCCGACGCCAAGCCGCGCTGCCGAAATCCCGAAGCGGGCGTCGTCAGCCACGATTCGCAGGGCACGGCCAGGGCCACGCCCAGACCGCCCCCCACGCAATAGCCGCGAATCTGTGCCACCACCGGCTTGGTCACTCGCTCAAAGCGGTCCCAGGCCTCGCGCGTCAAGGTTTCATAGACCTGAATAGCCTCGGCGGGCGCACGACGCTCGGCGAACTGCGAGATGTCAGCGCCGGAGGCGAACGCAGCGTCGCCCGCGCCCATGATCACGATCACCCAAACCGCTGGATCTTGCTCGAGGTCATCGAGCACGATCCAGCGCACGGCAAACCCAGGCGGCGATGGCGCCAGGCGTGCGAAAGTCGTCAACGGAACGTGCGGGAATGTCAGGATGACATTGCTGCCACATTCGAGTCAGCGCCTGCCCCGGTCCTATTTCGAGCACGGCATCCACCCGCTGCTCGACGATGGACTGCATGCATTGGTCCCACGCCACAGTGCGGTCGATCTGAGCCGCCAGTGCTTCGCGGGCTTGCGAAGCGTCCCGGACGCGACCGAGAGCATTAGTCACCAGCGGCCAGCGCGGATGGGCGAACGGCACGTTCAGCAGGGCTTGTGCAAAAACGTCTGCGGCCGAGCGCACCCAGCGCGTGTGCGACGCCAACGCAACGTTCAGCAGCGTACAGCGCAGGCCCGCCGCAAGCGCCTCATGTGCGGCGGCATCGAGCCGGTGGCGCAAGCCGCCCAGTACGACGCTGCCAACGCCATTCCGGATCGCGACGTCCAGGTCGAAGCGCGAGCAAAGCTCGCCGATGGCATCCGGTACGCCGCCGGTGACCGCCAACAGGCCGGTGTTCAGATTGGATGTGGCGACATCCATTGCCGCGGCACGCCGAGCGGTCAATGCCAGGGCCGTTTGCGCATCAAAGACGCCGGCGGCGCTGAATGCGGCCATCTCGCCGACGCTGTAGCCGGCCACCATCGCCGGCGGTGGGAGCTGCGGTGCGAGCTGCGACCACGCCGCCAACGCGAGGCCGGTGAGCAGGATCTGTGCGTGGGCATTGCGGTTGGCCCAGGCCGGATCGGCGAGTCGGCAGCGCCAGTTTTCGCCGAGCTGGCGTTCGACTGCGCGGACGCTGTCGTCGCGCAGAAGCCAGGGCAGCATGCCCGGGTGTTGCATCCCTTGGCCTGCAAAGATAACCGCGTAGCCCATGGATCAGCGAATGGCGTGCACCCGGTGCAGGAAGCAGGCGGCCGCCAAAGTGTCAGCACAGCCGCCCGGCGACAGTCGCCGCGCGACGAATGCACGGTGGATCCGCCATGCATGGGCCGTCCCATCGGTTCGCGCCGCACCGCCGCACGCCAGAAAATTGCGCGCCTGCTGGCGGGCGAAATGCAGCCCTGCAATGCCACCGCGGTGCGCGAGGTTGCAGTCGTCCAATACGGCAAGTATGGCGAAGAACATTTGCAGCCGCGCGCCCGCTGGATACTGGGCGCGAGCTTGCATCCATGCTGGCAGAGCTGTCTCGAACAGCACGGGAAATCCGAGTGCCGCCTCTTGAGAGGCGCTGCGTAGTCCGTGCCGCCGCGCGGCGAGACCGCCGGGCAGCGTAGACGCCCGGTCACAACGCGCTGCGAGCGCTGCGCCCCAGTACTGGACCAATGTGGTACGAGAGCTTGTCACATTGATTTCCAACTCGTCGGCTTGCGCGGCGGCGACGGCCGCGCACAGCAGCCCCAGCACGAAAATCGCGCCGCGATGTGTGTTGATGCCGCCAGTGGCCGCGAGCATCCGCGACTCGGCCGCGATGCCGCAGCGCTCAAGCTCCGCGAATGGCGCACGTTCTGCGCCCAACTCGGCCATCTGGATGAAGCAGGGGCGAAGCGCCAACAGGCTGCGCATGAAGGTGTAGGCATCCATGTCGCCGTGGCTGCCGCTGTCCATGAGCGAAACGAGTCCCGGTTTGGGCGCGAGTACCAGCTCGTCGTGCAGCGCCAAGGTCGCAGCGCGCCCGATGTCGGCAGGCGTCAGCGATTGCGTGCGCGCCAGGAACTCCGGCTTGACTGACGCGGTCATGTGGCGCAGGCCCGGATACGTGGCCTGTGTTCCACTTCGATGCCCCAATCGAGCGTGCTGGCGATGTTCGCGGTGTGCAGTCGTTTAACCAGCATGGCACTGCATTGGCCGGCACGCCACGCGGACCACTCACGCCACGCAACGGCGCTACCGTCGGGCAACAGCAGTTCCCCATCGATACGCAGTCCGCCAGCCCGATGGCGTTGTAGCGCCGTGACCGCGCGATCGGCCGCTTCGGGCGACTTGACTCCGATCCACAGGTCCAGATCGGATGCTGCATGCAAGTAGTCCAGCCCCGACAGATGCTGCCAGCCCACGCTGCCGTACACACGGGCGCCAAGCCTGTGCTCCGCAAGGGCCGCACGAAGCGCCCGCAACACGGGCCGCGTGCTACGTGGCAGCTCGCACAGAACCTTGCCGAGCAGCGGAAACTCGTCGATCCAGCCAATTGCCGACAGCGACGCGTGAATCGTCAGCTGGCGGCGGCTCCAGGCAGCCGGCGCGGACAGGCCAAGAACGATCGGCTGTTTGCCGGATGACTGTGATGCGGGCTGGCGCGTGACGACCAACGGCAGGTCCCGCTCGGCCCAATGTTGAATGCAGTCCCGTGCTTCCTCGTCCCAACCATGGCCCAGCACCCGCCGCCAGCCTGCGGCAGAAAGATGGGCCAGTTGGTGCCGGCGCAGCGGTGGCACGTCGTGGCCCACTCAGGTCGCGTCCAGCACGCGCTGGACGACACTCGCGGCCATGCGTCGGCCACCGCGCTGCCAACCGTCAGCCGCACGCTGGTCTTCGGTCGGCGCATTCGCGAGCGCGTCGCGCAACGCTGCCGGCAGGTCGCCCCGCCATAACGCGTGCATACCGCCCATCGCCACATAGTTACCGACGCCGGGAGCGAACACCGGGTTAGTCTGCGACAGCGCTTCAAGCAACTCGGGCGCCAGCTTGGTGATGCGCGCCATGGCAGGCAGGCGCATCACGCGGATCTCGGCCTCCGGCAGCGCATAGCAGGCGTCCGCGATCAGCCCCGACGTGATGAAGCCGCCAGACAGGGCTTGATCGTATACGACACCGATCACACGGTGCCCGCGCCGCCGCGCCAGGTCGATGCACAAGCCCAGGTGTGCCATGGCGCGATTGATACCGAGCAACTCGTCGAGCCGGCGCAGTTGCTGGCCCTGCGTGTCGATGAGCAGCAGGATCGGCCGGCCGGGATGGCGGGTGATCGTGTCGAGGACCACTCCTGCCTGCGCGAGAGCCAGGCGCATGCCGATCGGTGCGTGATTCGTGGTGCCGACCACAGCGAGCGGCTTGCCATCGAATTGAACCGTCCCTTGGAGGAAGTCGCCTTCGGCCACCATGCCTTCGTCACCGCCGAAGAGGCCCGTGGTCAGCATCTGCCAGTCCATCGTCGCTTGTCCTTAGTCGATGCGCAGCGCGCGCACCTCGTCCACGTCCAGTTCCGGCACCCGCGCAGCGTTGTCGACGCCCATACGCCGCCAGAGGGTCAGCGCTTCGTCATCCGGTTCCACCGGTTCGGGCATCAGTGCCAGGCGCGCCAACAACCGCGCATGCTCGGTTTGAAGCACGTCCAGCGTCACCGGCCGCCGCCGGTCCAGGGCCGCAATGGCCGCGTTGCGGAACGCCTGCACGTCGTCTTCCACGAGGGCGTCGCAGTCACCGCTCAGCCAGCGGTGCTTGCCGCCGGTGGTGCGCCACACCAGCGCGCGGTCGCGGGCATCGAATTCCTCGACGCCGTGAGAGGCCTCGATCACTTCCGGCCCCGACATCGCCAGCCGGCCCACATCGCTCATCACTACGTGGTCGGTGCAGCGCGCAACGATCCCCATGCCACCGAAGCAGCCGTTCGCACTGCCGATCAGCACGATGACGGGGATGCCGGCGTCGCGCACGTCGAGAACGGCACGCATCACTTCGGAAACGGCGATCAATCCCGCATTGGCCTCGTGCAGCCGCACACCGCCCGAGTCCGCGAGCAGCAACACGGCATCCGGCCGCTCGCGCACCGCGCGTCGCAGCAGGCCAACAATTTTCGCACCATGGACCTCGCCGACACCGCCACCCATGAAGGCGCCTTCCTGCGCCGCGACGAAGACAGGCCGGCGGGCGAGAAACGCCCGGCCGATCGCGACGCCATCGTCGAACGCCGCAGGTATGCCCAACTGTGCGAGATGTGGACTGGTGACGCGCTCGGACGGCGGCAGCCATTCGTGGAAGCTGTTGGAATCCAGCAAAGGACAATCCGGTTTCTCAAAATCGATGTCGAACAGCGTGAGTTCCATGCCCTTCATGGAATGCTCCGCCTGCTCGAACGCGACCGTCCGCTGCTGATCCTCGAAAACGGCAGCGAAAAGATCCGGGATCTGCTCGTCCCGGCCGGTTAC
>JBKJSU010000195.1:0-7201 GCA_046594415.1 Casimicrobiaceae bacterium
TGGCGGAGGCGGTGAGATTCGAACTCACGGAAGGGTTGCCCCTTCGCGGGTTTTCAAGACCCGTGCCTTAAACCGCTCGGCCACGCCTCCCCGATGTTGCGGCGCGGGGGACTTGAATCCCGGCCACGCGGCGGCATCTTAGCAGTTGGACAAAACCCCTGACTGAAAAGGGGTTACGGGATTGAAACTAGTCGCCGTTCTGCTAGTCTTAGTGACTTGAGGCCCGGTCGGGGCCATTTCTGGAGGCACCATGGAACGCAAATTCGAGCCGGTGATGTCGGGTGGGCAGCAAATTTCTGCCACGGGCTTCCCGGAGCGGGTCATTGATCAGGGCAGCGTGGCGCCGTCAGTCGACGCCAATACGGTCCTGCGCAACACTTATTGGCTGCTCGCGCTGTCGATGCTGCCGACGATTGCCGGCGCGTTTGCCGGCATGCAGTTCAACTTCATCGGGCTATTCAAGTCGGCGCCGATCATGACGCCGCTCCTGATGTTCGGCGCCATGCTGGGTTCGCTCTTCATCGTCACGCGGCTGCGCAACAGCGTGTGGGGCGTCGTCGCGCTTTTCGGCTTCACGTTCGTGGCGGGCCTGATGTTGACGCCCATCCTCACGGTGGCGGGCGGCCTGCGCAACGGCGGGCAGCTGGTGGGGCTTGCCGGCGGCATGACGGCTGCGATCTTCTTCGCAATGGCCGCGATCGCCACGGTCACCAAGAAGGATTTTTCCTTCATGGGCAAGTTCCTGTTCATCGGGGTGATCCTGCTGATCGTGGCATCGATCGCCAACCTGTTCTTCCAGGTGCCGGCGCTGTCGGTGGCGTTGTCGGGCATTGCGGTCCTGATCTTCTCCGCCTACATCCTGTATGACGTCAGCAACATCGTGCGCGGCGGCGAAACGAACTACATCATGGCGACGATGGGTCTGTTCCTGAACGTGTACAATATTTTTATCAGCCTGCTTAATATCTTGATGTTCTTTTCCGGGCAGCGTGACTGAATCAGATCCAACAGCATTGACGGGGCGCCTGCAAGGGCGCCCCGTTTTTTTTGGACTGCCTGGGTGGTGCGTTTGTTTCCTGTTGTGGCACAGTGCGCGGCCCGCCGCTCGCCGCGGCCACGCTGCACAATGAGAAAGCACGCGAGGCTGAAGCCTCGCCTACAGTTGCTGCGGGCACGCGACGCTGAAATCCCACCTCAACAGCGCGCCGTTGGATCGGCAACCGTTACTCGAAGACCGCGATCGATTCCACGTGCGCCGTGTGCGGAAACATGTTGACCACGCCGGCGGCAGTCAGGCGATAGCCCCGCTCGTTGACCAGCACCGCCGCGTCCCGCGCAAGGGTGCCCGGTGCGCACGACACATACACGATGCGTTTCAAGGCGCCGGCGTCCACGCGCGCCGGCAACGACTTGACGAGTTCGATGGCGCCGTCGCGCGGCGGATCGATCAGCACCCGGTCCAGCGCGCCCAGCGCGCCCACGGTTTCAGGCGTGGCGGCGAAGAGATTGGCGGTCATGAATTGCGTGTTGTCCGCAAGTCCGTTGCGCGCCGCATTTTCGCCGGCGCGCCGCACCAGTGCCGCGCTGCCTTCGACGCCGACGGCAAACGCGCCGCGCCGCGCAATCGGCAGCGTGAAATTGCCAAGACCGCAAAAGAAGTCCGCGACGCGCTCGCCGGGCTGCGGATCCAGCAGCATGAGCGCGCGTCGCACCAGCACCCGGTTGATCGCGGCGTTGACCTGCGTGAAATCGCCGGGGCCGAATGGCATCTCGATGCCGAATTCGGGCAGCGTATAGGCCAGCGTGGATTCGGCCGGGTAGAACGGCAGCACGGTTGCCGGACCGCCGGTCTGCGTCCACAGCTCGACCGCGTGCGCATCCGCGAACGCCTTCAGTTGCGCCTCGTCCTCAAGCGTGAGCGGCGCCAGGATGCGCAGCAGCAGCACGTGTACGAGCGCGCCAGTGCGCTCGGCCACGATCACTTCGATTTGCGGCAGGCGATCGCGCAGCGACAACGCGCCGACCACCTGGCGCAGCACCGGCAGCAGGTCGGAGATGGCGCGCGGCAGCACTTCGCATTGCGTCATGTCCGCCACGAAACTTGACTTGCGCTCATGAAAGCCGACCAGGACGCCGCCCTTTTTCGCCACGTAGCGCACCGACAGGCGGGCGCGATAGCGATAGCCCCACGCCGGTCCCTCGATGGGCGGCAGCATCCGTTCGGGGCTTACCTTGCCGATGCGCGTCAGCGCATCCTCGAGTGCACGTTGCTTGGCCGCGATCTGCAGCGAGGGGTGCGCGTGCTGGAGCGTGCACCCACCGCATACGCCGAAATGCGGGCACCGCGGCGCCACGCGTCCGGCATTGGCTTCGAGGATGCGCTCGACCCGCGCGATGGCGAAGGTGCTCTTGTCGCGGATGGCGACGGCAAGCACCTCTTCGCCGGGTAGCGCGCCTTCGACGAACACCACTTTGCCGTCGGTGTGCGCGACGCCGCGGCCCTCCTGGTCCAGGGATTCGATGTGCAGGTGGAGCGGGGCGGTGCTGGCGGCAGTCATGCGAGGGCGCTCCGCTTGACGTGCGCGCGCGATACGGGAAGCGGCGATTGTACCGGGGCGACGGTTGCGCGCTTCTCGCTCCGGTAAAATCCGCAAATGAAACTGCTGGCCTTCGACACGTCAACGCGCTGGCTTACCGTGGGCTGCGGCGACGCCAGCGCTTTCGTGGCGCGCACCGAGGATGTCGGCAACGGGCACTCCGAGCGGCTGCTGCCGCTGGTGCACGCGCTGCTGGCGGAAGCGGGGTATTCGCTGGCCACGCTCGACGGCATTGCGTTCGGCGCGGGGCCGGGTGCGTTCACCGGTGTGCGCATCGCGTGCGGTGTGGCGCAGGGACTGGCGCTCGGCGCCGATCGCCCGCTGCTGCCGGTGTGCACGCTTGAAGCGATGGCGCAGGTGGCGTGGCATGCGCATGCCACGAGCGCGGTGGTGCCGTGCCTGGACGCGCGCATGCGGGAAGTCTATGTGGCCGCCTACCGACGCGAAGGCAGCCGCTGGCGTGAAGTCAAGCCGCCCGAAGTATCCAAACCCGATGCCGTCACGCTGCCCGTCGGCGCGGGCGGCTGGTTCGGCGTCGGTGATGGTTTTGCCGCCTATCCGGCGCTCGCGACCCAGCTGCAGCTGGCGGCGACCGATTCCGCCATCCACCCGGAGGCGCGCGCCATCGCCGAGTTGGCGGCGCCGCGGTTCGCGGCCGGCGACGGTGTCGATGCCGCCGCAGCGCGTCCGCTGTACGTGCGCCACCGCGTGGCGCTGACCACTGCCGAGCGCGCCGCCGGCGCGACGCTCTGACGATGGCCACGGTGCGCATGCCGTCGCGCAGTCCCGTGGCATGGCGGCCGCTGGCGGCGGGCGACGTCGCGTACGTTGCGGCGCTCGAAGCGCATATTCACGCTGCGCCATGGACCGCAGGCAACTTTCGCGATGCGTTGGCGGCGGGCTACAGCACCCGTGTGGGCGAGCGCGAAGGCCGGATCGTGGCCTATGGCGTGCTGATGCCCGCCCCCGGCGAGGCGCAGCTCCTCAATCTCTCGGTCGTCCACGACGCGCGGCGCGAAGGCATCGGCGCCGCCTTGCTCGCCCAGTTCGTCGATGATGCGCGGCGACTGGGCGCGGAACAGATCTTCCTGGAAGTGCGGGTCAGCAATATCCCGGCGATCGCACTCTATGAGCGCGCGGGTTTCGCGCCGGTCGGCCGTCGCGAGGGCTACTACCCCGGCGCACCGGCAAAGGAAGACGCGCTGGTGATGCGGCGAGCGGTGGGCTTCGCGGAAACAGGCAGCGCATGACGATCACGCGCGCCGAAATTCTGGCCGAGATGGGCCTCTCGCCGCAGTGGGTCCGCCGCGTGCCGACGATCGCGCCCGAAGCGGTACCGGCGGCGGCCGGGACACCGCGTTTGCAACGCATCGGCGCGCTGTCGTGGACCGACTTTGCCGCCGACGTGGACGCATGCAACGCCTGCGGCCTGTGCCGCACGCGCCAGCGTTCGGTGCCGGGTGTGGGCGATGCCACCGCGGAGTGGCTCTTCGTCGGCGAGGCGCCGGGCGCCGAGGAAGATGCGCGCGGCGAGCCGTTCGTGGGGCAGGCGGGACGGCTCCTCGACAACATGCTGGCCGCGTTGGGCATGACCCGCAATCGCAACGTCTACATCGCCAACGTGCTGAAGTGTCGGCCTCCCGACAACCGGACGCCGGAGACCGCGGAGGCCGACGCCTGCCGCCCCTATCTCGAACGGCAGATCGCGCTGCTGCAGCCGAAGATCATCGTCGCGCTGGGCAAGAGCGCGGCAGCACTTCTTCTGGGCGGCGAAGCCTCCATCGCCAGCCTGCGGGGCCGCGTCCATGCCTACCGGGGCGTCCCGCTGGTCGTCACGTATCACCCGGCCTACCTGCTGCGCACGCCGACGGACAAGGGCAAGGCCTGGGCCGACCTCTTGCTGGCCCGGCAGACCGTCGCAGTGGGCGCGGGCGGCGGTCCGGCCGGGGCGCCGTCCGTCGCGTAGTCTCTTGTCGCGGTCGCGTACACTCCGCATATTGTGGTTGAACCGCGGCAGGTCTTGCCGCATGTCGTCGGGAGGATCCCTATGTTGAAGCGAATGTTCGTCGTCGTCGCCGCCCTTGCCACCATGACTCTCACCGGTTGTGGCTACAACGACCTGCAGCGCCAGGACGAGGGGGTGAAGGCCGCGTGGTCGGAAGTTGTCAACCAGTACCAGCGCCGGGCTGACCTGGTGCCCAACCTCGTCAATACCGTCAAGGGCTACGCCGCGCAGGAAGCGGATGTGCTTACGGCGGTGACCAATGCGCGCGCCAACGTGGGCGCCATCAAGGCCACGCCCGAGTTGCTGAACGATCCCGCCGCGTTCGCCAGGTTTCAGAAGGCGCAAAGCGAAATGACGGGCGCGCTGTCGCGCTTGCTGGTGGTGGCGGAGAACTATCCCAACCTCAAGTCGGACGCACTGTTCCGCGACCTGCAGTCGCAGCTCGAAGGCACGGAAAACCGCATCACCGTCGCGCGCAAGCGTTTCATCGACTCGGTGCAGACGTTCAACAGCACCGTCCGCTCGTTCCCCACCAACCTGACGGCCATGTTGTTCAAGATGGACGTCAAGCCCAACTTCGCGGTGGAAAACGAAGCAGCCATCAGCGCGCCGCCCAAGGTGGACTTCGGCAAGAATCCGGCTGCGCCTGCCGCGCCCGTAGTGCCGGCGCCGGCGCCCAAGACATCGGGCGTGCCGGACGGCAAGCAGGCCGAAGCCTCCGCCGACCCGTCGGCGGAACTGATGAAGAAGGGCTATTGACCGACGCGTCGCGCGCGCCGCAACGCCGGCGGTCCGGCGTTGCGCGCGCCGGGGCATCGGCGTGAATCCGATGGTCACTGCAACTCCAGGCGCCGGATGGCGTCGCGGTTGGATGCGCGTGGTCGCCGCCCTGGCACTGGTTGCGGTCGCGACCGCAGCGCTCGCCTGGGAGGCCGGCTCCGACGGGCTGATGCCGATTCCGGCATTGAAGCAACGGGTCACCGACCTCACGTCCACGCTGGGCGCGGGCGAGCTTGCCGCCCTCGATGCCAAGCTCGCGGCGTGGGAGCAGCAGACCGGCAATCAGCTCGCCGTGCTGGTCGTCCCCACCACCGGGCCCGAGCCGATCGAGGCGTACTCGATTCGCGTGGCGGATGCGTGGAAGATCGGCCGCAAGGGTCAGGACAACGGCGCGATGCTGGTCGTGGCCAAGGATGACCGCAAGCTGCGCATCGAGGTCGGCTACGGCTTCGAGGGCTTTCTCACCGATGCCACGTCCCGCCGCATTATCAGCGACACCATTGCGCCGCTGTTGCGCCAGAACCAGTTCGCGCAGGGCATCAACGCGGGTGTGGACCAGATCATCGACGTCGTCAACAAGGGCGAGCCGCTGGCGGCCAAGCCGGTGGCGAAGCAGCAGCGCTCGTCCGGCGGCGGCATTCCGTTCGAGATGCTCTTCATCGTGCTCTTCGTCGTGGTGCCGGTGATCGGCGGCATCCTCACCCGCATCTTCGGCAAGGCGCTGGGGTCCACCGTGGGCGCAGGCGTGGTCGGCGCCGCGGCGTGGGTCGTTGCCGGATCGCTGCTGATCGCGGGAATCGCGGGCGTGGTGGGTTTCCTCGTGATCCTGTTTGCCGGCGCGGGTGCCGGACTGGCGCGGCGCGGCGGCGGCGTGTGGCTGCCGGGAGGCGGCGGTGGTGGCGGCTGGGGTGGCGGCGGTGGAGGCGGCGGCTTTTCCGGTGGCGGTGGCGGCTTCGGCGGCGGCGGCGCGTCGGGAGGATGGTGAACATGGCGACGAAGACAAAGCGACTCTGGCGCCACCTGTTCACCGATCGCGCTGACGTCAGCCGCGCATTTCCGCCGGCGGAACTGCAGCGCGTCGAGGCCGCGGTGGCGGCCAGCGAACGCCGTCATGGCGGCCAGGTTTGTGTGGCGATCGAAGCATCGCTGCCCCTTGCGCGTGTGTGGCAGGGGATCACGCCGCGCGAGCGGGCGCTCGAGGCTTTCGGCCTGCTGCGCGTGTGGGACACCGAGCGCAACGACGGCGTGCTGGTCTACCTGCTGCTGGCCGACAGGGATGTCGAGATCGTGGCCGACCGTGGCATCAATGCAAAGGTGGGCGCCGGGGCATGGGAGACGATCTGCCGGGGCATGGAATCGGCGTTTCGCGAAGGACGCTATACCGAGGGCATCGAGGCCGGCATTACGGCGATTGCCGACCTGCTGGTCGTGCATGCGCCGGGAACACGCGGCAGCAACGAACTGTCCGACCGGCCCGTGATCCTCTGATCCCGCGGGTGTTCAGTGCGGCGGATGCTGGTGCGCCGGCGCGTCGTCGTGGTCGGCGATGAGGTGCATCGAGTCGCTCTTCGACTGGTTGTAGAGATGGCGCCACAGCACCATCAGCATCGCGCCTGACATGAAGACACCGAAGAGGACGATCGAGCGGTTGACGCTGATCCCTTCGCGCACCATGTAGGTGTAGAGCCCCACCATCACGAGGATGCCGATATTCTCGTTGAAATTCTGCACGGCGATCGAATGACCGGCGCCCATCAGCACGTGGCCGCGATGCTGCAACAATGCATTCATCGGCACCACGAAGAAGCCCGCGCAGCCA
>JBKJSU010000314.1:0-2760 GCA_046594415.1 Casimicrobiaceae bacterium
CAGCCACCACCCCGAGGCGGTTGACTCCGTGCGCGCTCACCTTGTGCTCCTTGGCCACCCATTGCATCGAGTGGCACGCGCCACCGCAGAACTCGTCAGTGCCGGTCGCGGCCACCATCACCTGCGTTCCGATCGTTGCGCTCGCGCCCACCACGAGACCAAGCACCACCAGGGCCAGCACCGACCACCGCGCGCTCGGCGTGGACAGCGTGTGCCATAGGCGGGACAGGAAGCCCGGTCGGGAAGTGTCGCGATCTTCGTTTTGCACCGCCAATGCTCCCAGGTTGCAGTTAAGTCCGACCGCCCGACTCCGGCACGTCGCGCTCGCCCGCGACATGCAACGCCTAAGGTGCAACTTTACGGCATGACGACGCCAAGACCCTTGATGCAGGTCAATTTGAAAACACCTGCGCCGCCGCCTCGGCCTCACCCATGTTGACCCCGGTCAACCGGCGCCGCGGCTTTTGCGGCTAGCATGATCGCGCCCACGGGTACGCGACGGCGGGCTGCACGGTGCACAACCCGCTGATGACCAACGGCATGATCCGGAACATTCGCCGCAACCCGCCGCCGCGGCCGACACCATGACGCTTGGCAACGACGACCACGACCGCCTCGTTGCGGCGCTCGCCAGTCCGGCGCTCCACGGGCCGGACTGTGCTGGCGTCGCGTTGCTGGAAACGCACATTTCCAGCGTGCTGCTAACCGGCAAATTCGCCTACAAGCTCAAGAAGCCCGTCGCCCTCGGCTTCCTCGATTTCTCCACGCTCGCCGCCCGGCGCCGGTTCTGCGCGCAGGAACTCCGCCTCAATCGTCGCCTGGCGCCCGACCTCTACCTTGGCGTGGTCACGATCACCGGAACGCCCGAGGCGCCGGTGCTGGACGGCAGTGGACCGCCGCTGGACTACGCCGTCAAGATGCGCGAGTTCGCCCAGCACGACCTGGCAAGCGGGATGCTCGCGCGCGGCGAGTTCGCGCCACGCCACGTCGATGCGCTGGCCAGCAAGGTGGCCGCGTTCCACGAGGCGATTGCGGGTGTGGCGCCCCCCGCCGGGTGCGGCACGCCAGCAACGATAGCGAGCGTCGCGCTGGCGAACATCGAGCACCTGCGACCGTTCATGGCCACGGCCGCCGAGCGGGAGGTCATCGACGACCTCGAGGCGTGGACGCGGCATGCGCACACCGCCCTTGCCGCGTTGTTCAGCGCGCGGCGCGCCGCGGGTTTCGTCCGCGAGTGCCACGGCGACCTGCATCTCGGCAACATCGCGATCATCGCCGACGAAGTCGTGATCTTCGACTGCATCGAATTCAACGACGCGATGCGCTGGATCGACGTGATGAGCGAAATTGCATTCACGGTGATGGACCTGCGTGAGCGCGGCCGCGCCGACCTGGCGTACCGCTTCCTCAATGCCTGGCTCGAACACACGGGCGACTACGCCGGGGTACCGGTGCTGCGCTTCTATCTCGTGTATCGCGCGCTGGTGCGCGCCAAGATCGCGCAGCTGCGCGCGGGCCAGCTCGTGCCCGCCGATGACCCGACTTCGCTACTGCGCGAACGCGACGCCTACCTGCAACTGGCGCAAGCCTTTGCACGGCCGCCCGCCCCTGCCCTTATCGTCACGCACGGGGTATCGGGATGCGGCAAGACCGCACTGTCGGGAATGTTGCTGGAGCAGATCGGTGCGGTGCGCATCCGCACGGACGTCGAGCGGAAGCGCCGCTTCGGCGTGCCCGCACTTCGGCACGACGCTGCCGCGGGCGCAGGCGGGCTCTACAGCGCGGACGCCAATCGACAGACCTATGACGAGGTGCGCCGCCTCGCCACGCATGTGCTGCAGGCGGGGTTCGTCGCCATCGTCGATGGCGCGTTCCTGCAACGCGCGCAGCGCGACGCGTTCCATGAACTGGCCGCCGCGCTGCACCTCCCCTTCGTCGTGCTCGCGTTTACCGCAGCCGAGGCCACGCTGCGCCAGCGCATCATCCAGCGCAACCAGCGCGGGACCGACGCGTCGGATGCCGATGTCGCCGTGCTGGAGCAGCAGCTGCGCACGCGGGAGGTCCTGGCCCGGGACGAAGCAGACTGCGCGGTCGACATCGACACCGAGGGACCGCTCGAGCACCGGCGCTCGCCGGAGGCATGGGGCGCCGTGTTCGAGCGCATCGGGCACGCGGGTTCCGCAGCCCCCGACGGGTGGGGTTCCCCGGCGGCATAGCCGCCCTGCCGGCAGCGCGTTGCATCGCGCAAGAAGCGGCCGCGACTCTGTGCTTTAATCGGGCGATGTCGACTCCGATGGCCGGCCGCCAGCGCGCCTTCTTCGCGCTGCTCATCGCCCTGATAGCAGCCACCGTGGCACTTGGCTTCGCCGCCTGGACCCAGGATGGCTACCGCCTCGAGATGCTGCTCGCGGCAGGCGTGATGGGAACGACCACCGCGATGATCGCGGCGGTGGTGCTGTTCGCGCAGATGCAACAGCAGCAAGCCGCAACGCGGGCAGTGGCCGGGCTCGAAGCGCGCGTGCGCGACATCGTCGAGGCGGCCATGGACCCCATCATCACCGTGGACGAGAACCAGCGCATCGTCCTGTTCAACGCCGCGGCCGAGAAGGCCTTTCGGTGGCAACGCGACGACATCCTCGGCCAGCCACTCGACCGGCTCATTCCCGCGCCGTTGCGCGAGGCGCACCGGAACCACATCAGGCATTTCGGGGATGCCGGCACGACCTCGCGGCATTTCGGCAGGCAAACCGTACTTGCCGC